>NZ_CP117523.1:1864281-2174995 GCF_036812735.1 Terrisporobacter glycolicus ATCC 14880 = DSM 1288
TACAGCTATTACAGCTCAAAATACACAAGGGGTTTTTTATGTAGAAGAACTTAGCTCAAAAATAATTAAGGAACAAATAAAAGCTGTATGTGAAGATATACAACCAAAAGCAATAAAGGTAGGGATGGTATCTTCTCCAGAAATAATTAAAGATATAGTTGAATCATTAGAAAAATATCCTTGTAAATATTTAGTTGTGGATCCGGTTATGATCTCTAAAAGTGGATATTCACTTCTTAAACCAGAAGCTAAAGATAATTTAATTAAATATCTTATACCTAAGGCATATATAGTAACACCAAATATTCCTGAAGCTGAGGAAATAAGCAATATAAAAATAAATACAGTTGAAGATATGAAAAAAGTAGGTAAAGCAATTCTTGATCTAGGATCTAAATTTGTGCTTATGAAAGGTGGTCATTTAGATGGAGATTGTGTAGATGTATTAATGGGAGAAGACACTTTTGAGGTTTATAAATGCGAAAGAATTAATAAGAAAAATACTCATGGAACTGGGTGTACTATATCTTCTGCTATTACATCTCACTTAGCATTAGGATATGACATCAAAGAATCAGTAAAACTTAGTAAAGAATATATTACAGAAGCCATAAAGCATAGCTTTGATATAGGTCAAGGAGTAGGACCGGTACATCATTTTTATAAATTTGATTAAACATAGGGGGATATTATGTATAAATTATTAAAAAAAGTTAAGGAAATAAATCCACTTGTATTACACTATACAAATAATGTTACTATAACAGATTGTGCTAATACAACACTAGCTATAGGGGCAAGTCCACTAATGAGTTTTTCTTATGAAGAAGTGGATGACATAGTTAAAGTTTCTAGCAGTGTAGTTATTAATATTGGAACTATGAATAGTGAACTACTAGATTTATATGTATTAGCTGGAAAAACTGCAAATAAGTACAATAAGCCAGTTATATTAGATCCAGTAGGAGTATTTGCTACAAAGGCAAGAACCGATTTAACTAATAAATTATTAAATGAAGTTAAATTTGATGTAATAAGAGGCAATATATCGGAAATTCAGTTTATAGGTGGATTAGATGTTAAAGGGAAAGGTGTAGATTCTTTTGATGATGGAAGTGATGCATCATTTATTGTTAAAGAGGTGGCTAAAAAACTTGAGTGCGTTGTTGTTGCTTCAGGAAAGACTGATGTAATCAGTGATGGAGATAAAATTTATAAAATAAGTAATGGAACACCAAAACTTAAATTTATAACAGGTACAGGTTGTATGAGTACATCTTTAATAGGAAGTTTTTTACCATGTGCAGAAGAGAAAATAGATGCTGCAGTAATGGGAACTTTAGTAATGTCTCTTTGTGGAGAGTTAGCTAATAGAGAAAATCCATCAATAGGAAGCTTTAAAACAAGACTATTTGATGAAATGTTTATTTTGAATGAAGATACTTGCAATAAATATGGAAAAATTGAGTTAGCACAACTTAAATTTTCATTATAGCAGAAAGGGGGACGCTATGTTATTATCAGATTATTTATTTAATGAAAGTAAGAAAATATGGGATGAATATTTAAAACATCCTTTTATAGTAGAAATGGGAGAAGGAACTTTAGACAAAGAAAAATTTAGAGACTATTTAGTTCAAGATTATTTATATCTTCTAGACTATGCTAAAGTTTATTCCATGGGATTTATAAAAAGCAATGACGTAAAGCATATGAAGTTTTTTAAAGATAGTGTAAATGGAATTATGGAAGATGAAAGTGCTACACATATAGCTTATTTAAAAGAGCTAGGTGAAGATATTAAAACACTTCAAAGACATAATATAAAATGGGAAAATGAAAACTATACTAATTTTATGAAAAGCATAGCATTAACAGGAGATATTCAAGATTTAATAATAGCAGTACTTCCATGTGCGTGGAGTTATTATTATATAGCTAAAGAAATGAAAGAAATATATAAGGACAATTTAGAAAATAATTATTACGCTGCATGGATAGAGTCATATTCTTGTGAAGAATATAGAATGTGTGCCAATGAAAATATAGATTTGGCAAACGAACTTTGTAAAAATATAGACGATAATAAAAGAGAAAAACTAAAAGATATTTTTATAAAAGGTAGCTTATATGAAATGGCATTTTGGGATATGGCTTACAAGGAGATGAGGTAATGATAAATACATTTATATTAGGTTTATGTTTAATACCTGTAATATATTATATATCTAAACTTAAGGACTTTAAATTAAATACAAAAACAATGGTGATAATAGCTTTGTTTGCAGGTGTTCACTTTGTTTTATTAAAAATACAATTTGTTCAATATCCTCAAGGTGGAGGATTTAATTTACTTGCATCCTTACCTATACTATTAGTTGGTGTTTTATATGGACCAACAATAGGTATGACTTGTGGTTTAGTGTCAGGAGTAATAACTTTAATAGGTGGAGAGCTATTTATAGTCCATCCAGCTCAATTTTTATTAGACTACATACTTCCAACAATGTTATTAGGTTTAAGTGGAATATGTGGTTCACAAAAGAGAAGTAAAATATTCTTAGGATGTTTAATAGCAGTAGTACTTAAAGTCACAGTGCATGTAATATCAGGTTGTGTATATTTTTATGAATATGCACCTGATGGTTGGAGTCCTTTAGCCTATTCTTTAGTATATAATTTAACAGGAGAAGGAATAGAGGCATTTTTAAGTTCTTTAGTTATAACAATAATTCCTATAGGAAAAATTATGAAAATGGCTAATATAACTACACTAAATAAGGTAAGTTAAGGAGATTATTATGGTAGATAAGAATAAGTTAAAAAAATCACTTAAATTATATTTAGTAACAGATTCAGGTTTGTTAAAAGGAAGAGATTTTTATAAATGCATTGAAGATGCTATTAAAGCTGGAGTTACCATGGTGCAACTTAGAGAAAAAGATGCCGATGGTAAGAAGTTTTTAGAAAAAGCAATAAAGCTTAGAGAACTTACTAAAAAATATAATGTTTCATTTATTGTTAATGACAGAATAGATATTGCTTTGTTAGTGGATGCTGATGGCGTTCATGTTGGTCAAAGTGATATAGATGCTGTATCTGTAAGAAGATTAATTGGTGAGAATAAAATTATAGGAGTATCAGCTAGAACTGTTGAAGAGGCTGAACAAGCTAAAAAAGATGGAGCTGATTATTTAGGTATTGGCTCAATGTTTTCAACAAGTACAAAATTAGATGCTAAAAATGTTTCTTTTAATACTCTAAATGAAATAATAAAAAAAGTTAATCTGCCATTTGTTTTAATTGGGGGGATAAGCCTGAAAAATGTACATGAGCTAAAATCATTTAATCCAGATGGATATGCTCTTGTTTCAGGCATATTAGCAGCAACAGATATAGACTCTAGAGTGAAACTATGGAATGATAAAATATAGATATATGGAAATGACCTAGAAATAGGTCATTTCTTTATGTTATAATGAACTTGAAAAAGGATATATGTTTTAGCAATAAGTTATAAAGGGGAAAGTAAATGGATCAATTAAATTCAACAAAAAACAGAATATCTTCTGTTGCATGGAAATTATTTTATGAACAGGGATATGAAGCAACGACAGTGGATCAAATAATAAATGAATGTGGCATATCAAAAGGAAACTTCTATCATTACTTTAGCGCAAAGGATGATTTATTGAATACATTATCAGATATATTTGACGAAGAATACACAAAAATAATGGGTAATCTAAATGAGGATATGAATAGTTTCGATAAGCTTATAGCAACTAGTAAACATTTATTTCGATTTATAGAAGAAAGTGTACCAGTAGAATTATTGTCTATTTTATATTCATCACAAATTGTTAAGAAAGGCAAAAAGCATTTACTTGATCAACAAAGAGTATATTATAAAGTTTTGCAACAAATAATAAGTGAAGGTCAAAGTAGAAATCAAATAAGAAATGATAAATCATTTTGGGAGTTAGCTAAAATTTATGCTATACAGGAAAGAGCAGTTTTATACGATTGGTGCATTTGTGAAGGAAATTATCCTTTATCTTCTTATGGTATTGAACTTTTAGAAATGTTTTTAAAAGACATTAGAATAGATTAACAAGGATGGTAAATATGAGCAATATTAATATTAAACTCACTAGAGAAAACTTTAATTTTAAATTTAAGCAATATGAAAGCATGTATTTTCATGCTGAAATAAACCCTAATAGTGAAGTTGTAAAATATAAAATTACTAAAGATAAAGATGGAAATGAGTTAAAGGAGTTTGGAAATACCCATATAAAGGACAACATGATTTATATTCCTCAAATTGAGGCATATATTGACCTAAATAAAATAAATTAAAAGAGAGAGAATTTATTCTCTCTCTTTTAATTTAAATCTAAAGTTATTTCTGAAATTACATTTTCAGGATTTTCTATAACAAATTGAGGTAATACTTCATAGTATTCACGATCTATAAATCTTTCTATTTCTTCAACTTGTTCAATTTCTTTTTCAGTTATAAATAATACTATATTTGAATTTTGTATAATATTTTTAGATAATTTATTTATTATACCTTTTTCATTTTGGATTTCATAATTTACAATTATTCCAAATTTAGATCCTGCTTCTTTAAGAAGCTTCCCACTTAATTCATTATCACATATTGCAGCTATTTTTATATTCATTAGTTTATACCTCTTTTTAATAAAGTAAATATAATTATAATATATTGCTAAGAAATTTCAAGTTTTATATTAGTATAAATTTACGCACTTATAGGAGAAAATCCTTCCCCGAATACTTCGTGTACATCACTAACTATAATAAAAGCATTTTTGTCAACTTTTTTAATTAATTTTTTTAGATGAACTTCTTGATTTTTATTTACAACAACTATTAGTACACTTTTATTACTATCAGTATAACCACCTTTTCCCTCAAGAATTGTTATGCCTCTATTCATATCATTTACAATAGCGTTTTTTAGAGCTTCCTCTTCATTTGTTATTATCATAAAACTCTTAGAATAATCAAATCCCGCAACAATAAAGTCTACCATTTTTACTATAACATATAAACTAATTGCAGAATATAAAGCTGTTTCTAAGTTTTTATTAACTATACCAGATGATAGTACAACAAGTCCGTCTATAAATACTAAGCATTTTGATATTGGAATGCTTGGTATTGCTCTGTTAACCATTAAGGCTATTAAATCTGTTCCCCCAGTGGAACCATCAACTCTAAATATAATTCCAAGTCCAAGACCGTTAAGTATACCTCCTGTTATTGCTGATAGTAAAACATCATTTGTTACTGAAATTTGAGAAAATGAAGATGTTATTTCTATACATCCAGATAGTAGTAACATTCCGAATAAAGTTTTTATAGCATCTTTTTTCCCTAAAATCTTAATTGAAAACACTATTAGAGGTATACCTAAAATTAACATTATTGTCGACACAGATAAACCGCTAACTTTACTTAAAACTACAGATAGACCGCTTAGGCCACCTGGAGCAATAGTATGAGGACTTAAGAATATGTTTATACCACAACTTAGTAGTATACATCCCACTATCATACCTAAAACTTCTGTAATCATATTTTTTAAATTATTTTTCATTTATATCCCTCCATAAGGTCTATTATAACAAGTAAAATAGAATTTTACTAATGGTTTGAAATAATATGTAATATTAACTTTATTCTGAAAATACAAATAAGTGCAAAAAATATAAGATGCATATTATGCTATTAAATTTACAAAAATTTATAAAAATACTTAAGATTTTCAGTTATAATGATATTTAAGTATAAAATTTAAGGGGAGAAATAATATGAAAAAGTACATTGCAGGATTTAGGAGCAATAATTCTAAGAAGAAAAAGAAAGCTAGTATATATTATTTTTTAACTACATTGCTTTTTCTTTTAGGAACATCCAAAGATATAAGTGATATATCGCTTTATTTACTTCTTTTGATGACACCATCATTAGTTTGTAATTTTAAAGCTTTTATTAAAAAAATAAAAAACAAAAAGAAAAAAGAAATATTTCTACATACTTTAATATGTTATTTAATTACTTTGTGTGTTTTCATAACCTCAACACCCAATATAAATGAAGCAATAGCTGATTCGCAATTATTATCGGAAACAATCAACAAAATTTCTTTAACCACTAATAAAAAAGAAAAAAAATTAAGTAAAGAAAAAGACGGGGATGTAATATCTAATGTTTATGAAGGCCAACTACATTTTATAAATACGGGAAATTCAGATGCCATACTTATTAGACAAGGTGGAGAAGCAGCTCTTATTGATGGGGGAGACAATGATGATGAAGGTACTGTTGTTAACTATTTAAAAGATATAGGTGTTAAAGAACTAAAGTATGTTATAGCTACACATCCAGATGCTGATCATATAGGAGGATTAGATGCCGTAATTAATTCAATACCTGTAGAAACTGTTTATGTGAGTAATGGTGATGCTAATACAAAAACTTATTCAGACTTTATTAATGCAATGTCTAGTAAAAATTTATATCCTAGTGTGCCTTTATTGGGTGCAGAGTTTTATTTAGGAACATCAAAATTTAAGGTATTATCTGCCGCAAATTTAAATAATCCTAATGATAATTCAATAGTTTTAGAATATTTAAATGGAAATGATAAAATGTTACTTATGGGGGATGCTGGTACAGATATTGAAAGGATTATAGATGTAAAAGAAGTTGATTTAATTAAAATAGGTCATCATGGTTCCAATACTAGTTCTGATATTGATTTTATAAAAAAAATTAATCCCCAATATGCAGTAATAACTGTTGGAAAAAACAATAGATATGGTCATCCTAATAAAGAAACTATGCAGACTTTAAAAAAAGAAAACATAGAAGTTCATAGAAGTGATGAATGTGGTAATATTTTATTTAAATCAACTGGAAATGGCTTAATAGTTAATTGTGTGAAAGGAAGTTACAATTATGGTCGTTAATAATATGTCTTATAAGATGCAATAGAAAAATACATTTATAATATTTTTATATTATAAATGTAATAAATCATAAGGAAAGTTTATGGTTAGCATGAAAAAGTCAAATGCATAAAATGCTGATACTTTATTTATTTTTAATATAATGGTGGTATAATAATTTACATACTTAAAGCCGGCAATTAAATAAAGTGTAAATAAAATATATGTAGAGGTGATTAAATGAATCAGTATTTAGATAAATTAGAAAATTTACACATAGGAATTAGTGGTACTTGTTTAGCATTTATAACACTGAGTAACTGTTGGTTAATAAAGGATATAAATTATTTAAAACCATTATCAATAATATTAGCAGTAATAATGTTGTCTTTGATGTTAATTAGGTTTATTAAATTTCCTAAAACAATGTTAAAAGAACTTAGAGACCCAGTTATGGGAACATTTTATCCTACATTTGGTATGGTAGCCTGGTTAGTATCAGCTTATTTTTATTCTCATGCACCAAGACTTTGTTCGTATTTATGGTTAGGGGCAGCTATCTATCATTACTCTATAGCAATTTACTATACAATAATAAGAATTAAAGAAAGAGACTTTAGCAATATAATGCCTACGTGCTTTATTATATATACAGGCATGATAACAGGAAGTGTTGCCAGTGTTGGAATGGGTGGAATAATACCTTCTATAGCTCACTTTATGTTAATGTTTGGATTTACTTTCTATACAATATTATTACCAGTAGTTTTATATATCGTATTTAAAAGTGAAATACTAGATGATAAAAAACTTCCTACTGTAGGTATTATTTGTTCACCAGCGCCATTAGGTATAGTTGGTATATTAGCAATAGAGTCACAACCAAACATGTATATGTTAATATGGTTAATTGTAACAGGATTAATACTTTTAGGTGTTGTTTATGGATATATTATTAAACTATTTAAAGATGGTTTTAAACCATCTTATGCAGCATTTACATTCCCTTTGGCAATTGCAACTTTAGCAGCTTATAAATTATCAACTTTCTTTGTATCAACAGGACATGCAAGTTTAGGACATGTATTTAGTGCTTTAGGCAATGTGGAAATATTTATTGCGACTTATGTAGTTTTCTTCGTTTTATTAAACTTTATAAATATGTTTATTAAAGCAATAAACTCTAAGGTAGGAAAATTCATCGAAAATGAAGAAAAAATAATTGGCAAAGCTATTTATGAAAATAATGTTAATGAAATGTAATAATAACTATTCAAATAAACCTCTTAAGACTTAATTTATAAAAATAAGTTTTAAGAGGTTTTATAGTTAAAATAGGTTGAAAAATTTAAACACTAATAAACATACTAAAACAAATAATGCTACTTTAAAAATCATAGATGTGAAAACTTTTAATAGTTTAAAACCAATTCCTATGACAACTACTAAAAGACAAATTTTTAATAATAAATTTAAATCCATATGAATTCCTCCTGTAATATAGAATATTATATTGTCAATGTATATATAATATATTTTTTTTACTAATTAATCAAGTTTTTCATTTTTTGCATAATAAAACTAATTATAAAAATAATATAATAGATGGATAATGCAAACATAAAATTACATCTTTATTACAATTTTGAAAAATTATTCATGAAGTACACACAATGTAATATAATATTTATTATTGGAATTATTATATTAAAATAAATAGGAGTAAGAAAGATGATGAGTTCAAAATTTTCTTTTGGAAAAATTAAAGATTTGCCTAAAGAATCTGGCTTGACACATAAAAAGGCTGTTATCTTAGAAAAGATGGGAAAAGTAGATGAAGCAATTGAATCATACAAAGTCTCAGCAGAAGAAGGAAATGTCAAATCACAATATTCATTAGGGAAGATATTTTTAAACAAAAAGCAATACCATGAAGCAGAAAGATGGTTTTCTATGGCATTTAAAAATGGCCATGAGAATGCTGCTTATGATTTAGGTAATATGTATTATGACCTAGAAGGATATGAGTATGCATTATATTGGTATGAAAAAGTTGCAATGGAAGGAAATGTAAAGGCACAAAATAACCTTGGGGTAGTTCATTATAAACTAGGTGATTATTCAAGAAGTGAAAAATGGTTAAAAATAGCGGTAGATGATAATTTAGGTAGTGCATGCTTCAATTTAGGTATTTTGTATCTTCATTTAGAGAAAGAAGAAGAAGCTATAGAATACTTTAAGAAAGGATCCGTGTTACTTTCCGATGATTGTAAATATAATTTAGCTGTTTTACATAGAAAAAACGATAATGAAAAGAATGCTATCTCTATGTATAAGCAATTATATCGTTCAGCTCATGCAAAGGGATGTTATAATATGGGATTAATAATGGAAATAAATAAGGATGAAAGTGAATCCGAAAGGTACTATTTGAAAAGCTGTAAAAGTGAATTTGCTAAATCGCAGTATAGACTAGGGTACCTATATGATAGACAAGATAAAAGAGATGATGCAATTGAGTATTACGAAAAAGGTATCGAGCATGACAATCCTTTGTGTAAATTTAGATTAGCTAATTTATGCAATAGAGAAAATGAAATCGAAAGAGCTAAGATGTATTATGACTTGGCATCTAATGATATGGTAGAAGCTAAAAATAACTTGGCTGGACTATATTTTGAGGAGAAAAACTACGATAAAGCTATAAAAAACTATGATGAAGCAATAGTAGATGGATGCAAAATAGCAATAGAGAATATTGGTGATTTGTATGATCAAATTGGAGATATAGAAAAAGCTATTTCCTATTATCAACGAAATTCTACTCTTATATCTTGTCAAATAAAACTGGGGGATATTTTTAGAAGAATTGATAATATTGATGAGGCTATAGTTTGGTATCAAAAAGCATTTGAAAACAATGATATTTATTCTGCTTATTCTTTAGGATTAATATATGAGGAGTTAGAAGATTATGAAGAAGCTAAAAAATATTTCATTTTTGCCGTTGAAAATAATCATTTAAATAGCCGTATTCATTTAGGAAGAATATATTATAATGAAGGAAATTATGAAGAAGCAAAGAATATGTTTGACATAAGTGCAAATGAAAATAATATATACTCTCAAAATATGCTAGGTTTAATCTATGAAAATTATTACAATGATTATACGAATGCAAAATATTGGTATGAAAAGTCTAAAGAACAAGAATGTGTTGAATCAATTTACAATTTAGGTCAGCTTTCTCTTAAGTTAGGAGAAATAGATGAAAGTGAAAAATACTTTATGGAAGGTTTAAGAAAAGAAGACAAAAATTGTGAATATATGCTAGCATATTTATATTATGAAAAAAGTAAAAGTATATTTAAAGAATTAAGTGAAGGCGATTATGGAAATAGTGAAAAAATTTATAATGAACTTTTAGAGCTAGATGTAGATAAAAATAAAAGACTGATTGCAGCCTTCCAAGAGGTATTGGATGAAGATGAAGAAGAATATATACCTCAGTATATTTTAGAAGTAAATGAAAACCTAGAAAATGAATTTGAAGATATTGAGTATGAAATGAAAATAGAATATTAAAAATAAAAGGTGCTTAAATGAAAATCCATATAAGCACCTTTTTATATTACAAATAAATTATTAAACACTTTTATATATTAAGTTAAAAAATCAATACTAAAAGTACATTTACAGTAGCTTGTTTTTAGATAATAGTATTGATAATATTAAACAAATAATTGCTGAGATAAATAGTATTATCCAAAATCCATTTGGATCATTTGAAAATGGGAGATCCTCTACGTTCATACCAAAATATCCTGAAATCATTGTAGGTATTGATAAAATTAGAGTTACAACGGTTAATAGTTGCATTACATTATTTTGATTATTATTAACAATAGCACTAAAAGCATCCATGATTCTACTAAGAATATCGCCATAAATAGATGCCATTTCAAGTGCCTGTCTGTTTTCTATAATAACATCTTCCAATAAATCCTCATCTTCAGAATACTTTTTTATTGTAGAGGTACGAAGCATCTTGTTTAAAACTAGTTCAATTGCTTTTAACGATGTAGAAAAATACACTAAGGATTTTTCTAGTTCTAATAATTGAACAAGTTCTTTGTTTTTCATAGACTTGTGTATTTCACGTTCTATTGCTATTGTCATTCTATTAATTCTTCTAAGATATAATAGATAATAAGTAGCATTTTTGTGCAAAATTTGAAGTATGAAACGAGGCTTCTTATAAGTATAAAACTCCTTAATATGACCAGCAATAAAGTCATTTAAAATCTTACTCTGAGCAGTACATACAGTAATTATTGAATTACTAGTTAATATTATTCCAAGAGGAATAGTAGAGTAGTGAGCAGAGTCAGAGTCAGACTCGTCTATGGGAATATCTATTAAAATTAATGTATGATTATCCTCAACGTCAATTCTTGAACGTTCCTCTTCATCAAGAGCCGCATTGATACTATCAATATCTATATCAAATCTATCTGAAATATATCTTATTTCTTCATGACTTGGTTCAACAAGATTTATCCAACAACCTTCTTCAAAGTCGTTAAGTTTTTCTAGTTTTGTCTCAATTGTTTTGTAATATCTTATCATGGCAACACATCCTTTATTCAGTTTTATATATTGGCACTTAATGATATCTATTAAAAGACCAATATATAAAAAGGGAATTAGTCATAAATAGATATTATTAAGTGATTAAAAAGTCTTACAGTCCGAAACAAGAGTATCGGAATACTGTCCATTTTTCATCACTCTCCTTTATTATTGAAACATCTATTATATATTAATAATTTTCTTAAAATAAATCAATACTTGAAAAAAATTATGATTAAAAATAATAGAACTATCTTATATTATAAACCTTTTAAAAAAAATATAAAATCCTTTTTATAAAAATTTATTATTTGACAAAATAAATTTGCTCAGATAGAAAAAGATATAATCTTAAAAATTATATCTTTTAATGGATGAAGGTATACACAAAAGTGTGTAGGCCTTTAAATTACATATTAAGATTAACTATTCTATTATATTTATAACTGTACCTTCAAAATCACAATGTAAATCTTTAATTTGCCATTTGTTTTCTAAAGTTTCTAAATAGGATTTCATCTCAGGTAAAAAATTTTTATCATCATCAGAAGTTAGGGACATTATAGTTGGGCCTGCACCGCTTAAAAATGTGCCTAAGCAATTTAATTTATTTGAATGACTAACAATTTTATCATAGTCATTTATCAAAGGACTTCTATATTCTTGATGAAATTTATCTTTACATGCTACTTTTAGTAACTCTAGATTATTATTCATAAAAGCTGTAACTAAAAGAGTTGCTCTTGAAACATTAAAAACACCATCATTATGATCTATTATTTTTGGCAGTACAGATCTTGCTTTTTCTGTTGAAAGCTTAAAATTGGGAATAAGAGCGCAAAACCTTAATTGTTTAGGGACTTTGATAGTATCGTAGTATATTTTTCCTTTTTCCACAAATGATACGATCATATTTCCATATAGAGCAGGAGCAACGTTATCAGGGTGACCTTCAATTTCTGTTGCTAATTTTAATATTTCCTCTTTATTTAAATTTGATTTGCTAAGATAATTGGCCCCCACAAGTCCTGCTATAATACATGTTGCGCTACTTCCTAGACCTCTACATATAGGTATTTCGTCTGCAATTTTTATTTTAATACCTTTTGGGATAATACTAGGTTTAATTTTTTTAAAAAAATATTGCATTGATTTGTATACCATATTATCTTCATTAATATATTCTTTCTCTTTTTCCTCGATTATAATACCTTCGTCTATTTCTTCAAAATAAAATTTATTATATAAATTTAAAGCTACTCCGAGGCAATCGTATCCTGGACCAATATTTGCACTAGTAGCTGGAACTATTACTTCTAACATATTATCACCTACACCTTTAAAATATTTTTGATTTCTTTCTTTAATTCATACTTCTCGCAATTTCTATTGTGTAAAATTTTAGCGTTTTTTAAATTTTTTATCGGTAATGGAATATTTGTATTAGTTTCTAAACTAAGACTATCTAAAATATTAAACTCATCTAGATTTTCAATATTTTTATCTAAAGAAGATAATACGTCTTTGCTGAATTTATAAGGGTTTGCAGTAGAAACTATTACAGTAGCTATATCCTCAAAATTGTTTTTTCTGTATTTTTCATAGGCAGTATAAGCCACACATGTGTGTGTATCTATTAAATAATTATTTTCCTTGAAGACTTTATTAATATTTTCTTTGACTTCAGATTGCGTTGCATATTCTCCATGGAATGTATTTAAGTTTAGTTTCATATTTTTATCTATTTCATAAAAACCTTTATTATTTAAGTTGTATATTAGAGAATTAACCCTACTACAATCTCGGTTAGTAATTTCAAATAAAAGTCGTTCTAAATTGCTAGATATTAATATATCCATAGAAGGAGATGTTGTTAGATGAAGAATTCTATTCTTGTCATATTTGCCAGTTTCAAAAAAGTCATAAAGTACATTATTTTCATTGGAAGCACAAATTAATTTATTGACGGGCAATCCCATAAGCTTAGCGTAATAAGCTGCTAAAATATTGCCAAAATTACCTGTAGGTACTACGAAATTTATTTGATCACCTAACTTAATCTGTTTATCTCTTACCAAATTTAAGTAAGAATAAAAATAATAAACAACTTGAGGTAATAATCGACCAATATTTATAGAGTTTGCAGAAGATAGTATATAATTATTTTTTAATAATAATTTACTGAATTCTTCATCACTAAAAATATTTTTTACTCCAGATTGGGCATCATCAAAATTGCCATTTATTGAAACTACATAAGTATTATTTCCTTCTTGAGTTCTCATTTGAAGTTTTTGTATATTACTTACACCATCCTCTGGGAAAAAAACAATTATTTTAATTTTATCCAAGTCTTTGAAACCTTCCAAAGCAGCCTTACCTGTATCACCTGATGTTGCAGTTAAAATAACTAAGTCTTCTTTAATGTTATTTTTTTTAAGTGATTTTTCTAGAAGATGTGGCATTAGTGTCAAAGCCATATCTTTAAATGCACATGTAGGTCCGTGATATAATTCTAAAAAATAATGATTATTAATTTTTTTAGTAGGTGCAATTAGTTTTGTGTCAAATTTATCATTATAAGCATTATTAATACATGACTTTAATTCTTCTTCGGTAAAGTCATCTAAAAATAGTTTTAAAATTTCTAAGCATAGTTCTTTATAGGTAAGCCCAATAAATTTATTAAATTTACCTGCTAAGTTGGGAAACTCTGTTGGCACATATAATCCACCATCTGAGCAAAGTCCGTTTACTATAGCTTTTGATCCCTTTATTTTTTCACTACATCCTCTTGTACTTATAAAGTGCATATTTGTACCTCCTCATAAATTATGTTTTTTGCAATAAAAAAACTCTCATCCCTAAAAAAGGGACGAGAGTATATTCCCGCGGTTCCACCCGAATTGATTAAAAAATCCACTTGTTACATATAACGTATGTAAATCGTCTATTCTTACTAAAATCAAAAGATAACTTCAGAATGAAGCTCCTAGGTAGTTTTCAATATTTCTAATTAAGGAAATCTTTCAGCCGATGAATTTCCCTCTCTGGTAACCGATTAAAATTTACTCTTCCTAATCACAGCTTATTTATATTAAATTTATTATAAATTCTAACTAAAGTATTTAAGAATGTCAAGAAAAATTACAAAAAAATATGGAAAAAGATTCTATTTATATTAGAATGTTACAAAGTCTTAACTCTTTACAAAGTGAAAATATGGTATTATATTATTATTCTTAAGAGAAATTAACTAGTATTTTGTATAAAATAATATAAGAAGAATTAGAATTCCTATTAAATTCATAAATTATTCATATTGGGGTATTATAATATTAACAAAAGGAGGAATTAATATGGCAATTGTACTTATAACAGCAGTATTAGTAGTAATAATGCTTGGATTATCATTTTTATCATACTTATCAGAGTTAAGTTTAATAGAAGAATAACTCTGAGCATAAAAGAATAAAATAGTTTTATCTATTTAAATATATGTAAAAAGATTGATTTTTAATCAATCTTTTTTTAGTATTATGGGTTACAATATATTTTACTTATTTGAAAAATAAATAATAGAAAATGTATGATTAAATTAAAAAGTTTTGAAATTAGACACAGGGGTATTAATGTTATATAAAATATATAATAAGGAGAATAAAAATGAATAAGTTAGTGAGAGTATGCCCTTTTTGTTCAAATATTGATGTTGATAAATTGAAAAAAACAATCGGTGAAGAGAATGTAAAGATAGGATGTGTAAGTGCCTGTAGAAGGGAAAAAACACACTTTTTTGGTAGAATTAATGGAGTTTATGTTATGACAAAAACTGAAGAGGAGTTTTTTGAACAATGTAAATAGTTATATTTTTTTGTGAATTTCCTATGTATAAGGGAAATAGCTGAAATAAAAAAACAGAGATTAAATATAATCTCTGTTTTTTATTTATTATTGTCCTGAAGATCTTCTTCTTTTATTGTATTGAAGTCTTTCATGCTCATTTAAATATTTCTTTCTAAGTCTTATAGAATCTGGAGTTACTTCAACTAATTCATCATCATCTATAAACTCTAATGCTTCTTCAAGAGTAAATGTTCTTGCAGCATTTAACTTTATGGCATCATCTGAACCAGAAGCACGAACGTTAGTTAACTTTTTATTTTTAGTTGGGTTAACTATCATATCATCTTTTCTAGAGTTCATACCTATTATCATACCTTCGTATACATCTACACCTGGATCTACGAACATAGTAGCTCTTTCACTTAAAGCAGCTAATCCGTAAGCCATAGTAGAACCGTTAGTTTGAGATATTAACACACCATTAGCTCTTGATGGTATTTCGCCTTTGTAATCCTCGTATCTAGCAAATGAACGAACCATATTACCTTCACCACGAGTATCATTTATAAATTCAGATCTATATCCTAAAAGTCCACGAGTTGGAGCAGAGAATTCTATTTTAACGAAATCTCCTTCTATAGACATAGCTTCCATCATACCTTTTCTTAAGTTCATTTTGTTTATTACAGTACCAGAGTAAACTTCTGGACAGTTTATTATAACTTTTTCAATTGGTTCTACTAATTTTCCGTTTTCATCTCTGTGCATTAAAACTTCTGGTTTAGAAACACCTATTTCATAACCTTCACGTCTCATGTTTTCAAGTAGTATAGATAAGTGAAGTTCACCTCTACCAGATACTCTATATCCGTCAGTTGTATCCATAGGTTCAACTTTTAAACCAACATTAACTTCTAATTCTTTGTCTAATCTGTCTTTTAAGTGTCTTGTAGTAACAAATTTACCGCTCTTACCAGCAAATGGAGAATCATTAACCAAGAAGTTCATAGAAAGAGTAGGTTCTTCTATATGTATCATTTCCATTGGTAAGTGATGTCCAACTTCACAAATTGTTTCACCTATAGATATATCAGGTATACCTGCTATTACTACGATGTCTCCTGAGTGAGCTTCATCAACGTCAATTTGCTTTAGTCCTTCATAAACAGAAAGTTTAGATATTTTTCCTCTAGTTACAACTTCTCCTGCTTTACAAACAGAAACTTGTTCTCCGCTTTTTACAGTTCCTTTGTAAACTCTACCGATTCCAAGTCTTCCTACAAAGTTATCATATGCAAGTGCAGATATTTGTAATTGAAGGTGTTTATCATCATAATTTGGGTAAGCTGAAGCATGTTCAACTATAGTTTCGAATAAAGGAGATAAATCTGTAGAATCATCATCCATTTCTCTCTTAGCTATACCTTGTTTAGCTATACCATATATGATAGGGAATTCACATTGTTCATCAGTTGCATTTAAGTCTACGAATAAATCGAATACTTCATCAACAACTTCTTCAGCTCTTTGATCTGACTTATCTATCTTGTTTATAAATAGTATTGGTCTTAAACCTAATTCTAAAGATTTTTGTAACACGAATCTAGTTTGAGGCATTGGTCCTTCAGATGCATCAACTAGTAATACAACAGTATCAACAGTTTTAATAACACGTTCAACTTCAGAAGAGAAGTCACTATGTCCTGGCGTATCTACTATATTTATTTTATAATCTTTATAGTTTATAGAACAGTTTTTAGAATATATTGTTATACCTCTCTCTGCTTCAAGGTCGTTACTATCCATTACACAGTCTTTAACTACTTCGTTGGCTCTAAACACACCACTTTGAGATAAGAAAGCATCAACTAAAGTTGATTTTCCAGCATCAACGTGGGCAATAACAGCTATATTGATAATTTTATGTTTTGTTGTCATTTATTTAATTTTCCTTTCTAAAAAATAACTTTTATAGTATATCATACCACAGTAAAAAAGTAAAATAAATTAAAGTCAAATTCTTACATCATTATTAGTATTAACTTAATTCGAAAAAGAAAATCATAATTAAATAATAATTATTATATATTTATGAAAATATGTATAATAGATAAATTATTATATTTTAAAAAGGTATTCTTTATGTAGCTTCCAAGTGTTATCTTCCCATTTATATATGCAAATATTATCAAATTCACAGTGGAATTTAAAAGGAAATTCATTTACATAATTCCATAAATCCGTATATATTTTTTTGATTTTTTTAGAACTTACAGTTACATGAAAAATTTTATTTTTTCCGTCTTTTTCAGTGAAGCTAATATAATTAATTTCACTTAGTTTATCAATTAATTTATCATGTAGTTTTTTACCCTCATCACTCATATTGACTTTCATAAAAATTACTCTGTCATCAAAGTGATCATATCCATTTAAAGTGTAACTAGATTTATAATTATCTTTCACAAAAGTTTTCAAGACTTCTTCAACCTCTTTAATGTTTTCTTCTTCAAAAGGAGACTTAATAGTAAAATGTGCTGGTAATTTTGAAGATTTTGCTTTAAATATTTCATACACTTCTTTTCTTAGGTTATTATTAAAATCTCCACCATCTCCTTTTACAACACTAACAATTACATATCTCAATTTCATACCTCCAGAACTTTTTATTATTATAATATAAGATTTTGTAAAGATTATACAGATATTTAAAGATAAAAAGTAAAACGAAAATACAACTATGTTCTGGGCCATTGGAAAAAAAAGAAAATTTTAAATATTTCAATGATTATTAACTTTTTAATTATTTTTATATGTATAATTAAAATAAAGTTATGGTACTTACATTGGATAATGACACAAATTTGGAGTGATTTTTATGGCTCACATGGATGTAGTTCCTGTAGCTAAAGAGATATTTAATAAATGGAAACATGAACCTTTTGGTGGAATAATAGAAAACAATATAGTTTGGGGTCGTGGAGCTAAAGATATGAAAAGTCAGTTAATTTCCATATTTGAAGGGACAGAATATATGTTAAATGAAAATGAGGAAGTTGATTTTGATATATATTTTTCACTAGGATTTGATGAAGAAGTAGGGGGAAGAAATGGTGCAAAATATGTTGCAGATTATTTGAAAGAAAAAAACATAAGATTTGCTATGATAATTGATGAAGGTGGAATGATATCAGATGGTATATTAGGACTGAAAGAAGAAATCGCTTTAGTAGGTACTTGTGAAAAGGGATATGCAGATATAAAAATTTCTTATAGTTCACAAGGCGAACATTCTTCTATGCCACCAGGTAGCACTGCACTTGGAAAAATATGTTAAGCAGCTTGTAAATTAGAACAAAATCAAATGCATTAGTAAGAACTACAACGTCACTTACAATGGCAAAGGGAGCTGAAGCTACTAATATTTTCCCAAACTGTGCTTTTATAATAGTTAATTTTAAGTTATTGTCAGGGAATACTTTAGAAGATTTATTATCTCATATTAAAAATGTTATTGGAGAAGAATTTCAATTGGAACTACTAATTACTAGAAATTCTTCAAAGTTTTCTAAAGTTGATGATAAATTTGATTTAATAAGCAAAAGTATTAAGTTAGCTTATGAAAATGTATCTGAAGTAGTTCCATTTATTATGGTAGGTGGAACAGATTCTATATACTTTGATAATTTAAGTGATAATATATACAAATTCTGTCCTTTTAGATGTAATAGTGAAGATAGAAAGGTTATTCATGGTATCAATGAATTTATGACTTTAGAAGACTTAAAGATTGGAATCGAGTTTTTCTACAATATCATCAATGAATACAACAAATACCTAGTAGAAAACAATATAAAATAAAGCATATTATTGAATAAAAATTTCATCATAAATTCACATATGTATTATAATATAAAGGTAAAAATATTTATATTTTTTAACGATAAAATATAATAATAGGTATTTAAGGTATATAAAATTATAGGAGTGATTAAATGAATACATCTATTTTGGTTATGGAAGATGATGTGAATATACAAGAATTAATAGTAGAGTTTTTAAAAGCAGAGGGCTATGATGTTGACTTTGCCAGTGATGGTATAGAAGGAATACAATTATTTAAAAAAAAGGAATATGATTTAGTATTATTAGATATAATGATGCCAAATTTAGATGGTTATTCTGTATGCAAAATGATTAGAAAAAGTTCTAATGTGCCAATAATATTTTTAACTGCAATGAATGAAGAAAGCAATCAACTTAAGGGATTTGAATTAGAATGCGATGATTATATAACAAAGCCATTTTCATTTAATGTTTTAATTCAGAGAGTAAAAGCAGTGTTAAGGCGTGGTAAAAGTAATTTAAGCAATGATTTTTTAACTTTTGAAAAAATAAAGTTGGATTTGAATACTTACTCAGTACAGTTAGATGATAATAATATAGAATTAACTTTAAAAGAATTTAATATTTTAAAAACATTAATAGAAAAATATCCTCAAGTGATAACAAGAGAAAGTTTATTAGATAGTATTTGGGGATACGATTATTATGGTGATACAAGAATAGTTGATGCTCATATAAAAAATCTTAGAAAAAAAATAAGCCTTCCATATATTAAAACTGTAAAAGGAATAGGTTATACTCTTGAAAAAGATATTGAAGTTTTGGAATAGTTTAAATATAAAATATAAGTTATTTACTATTACATCAGGGCTTCTTATATTCTTAGCATTTATAGTTTATTTAACGTTATATTTTTTTATGCCAGCATATTATCACCAATATAAAATTGAACTATTAAAAAATAGTGTAAATTCCATTGTAGAAGACTCTAAGTTTTATGACTTGGAAGAGTTACAACAAAGGCTTTATTTTTTAGGAAAAAAACAAAATGTTGCAATGATATTAACAGATGATAAAGGATTTATTATTTTTGGCAAAAATGAACAACATATTACTAATAAGTATGCTGGAGATATTCCTATGTCTAATCAGATAAAGGAATATACAATAAGGGCGACTATAAAATTAAAAGAGAGCCCCGATTTATATCATCTAGAAATTGCAATGCCTCTTCAACCTATAGATGAGGCAAATACAGTACTTAGAAATATTTTGCCATTTATAATAATTTCAGCCTTTTTTATAGCTCTACTTGGAGCATATATTTACTCTAAGACAATAACAAAGCCATTAATTGAAATTATTAATAAAGAAAGAGAAGAAGAGCAAAAAAGAAAAGAGTTTATTGCAACTATTTCTCACGAATTAAAAACACCAATAACGATAATAAGTGGTCAATTAGAGGGAATGATATATAATGTAGGTAAATATAAAGATAGAGAAACCTACTTGCAAAAATCATATGAATCTACTCAAGAACTAAAAGTGCTAGTAGATGAAATGATGGAAATATCAAAAAATGAACTGCAAGAAAAAGATTTAAAGATAGAGATTATTAATTTAAGTGAGATGTTAGGACAATTAGTAAACAGGCAAAGTTATTTAATTGAAAATAAGAATTTAAATCTTATATATAAAGTGGAAGATAAATTATTTATAAAAGTTGACAAAGAAAAAATTATAAAAGTTTTAAATAATTTAATAAATAACGCTATTAAATATTCTCCTAACAATGAAAAAATAATTGTGAAAGCATTCAAATCAAAAGCAAGTAAAACGGTAGTTCTAGAAATAGAAAATACGGGAGTTACAATTGAACAAAAGTATCTAAGTGAAGTATTTAATCCTTTCTACAGGGTGGAAAAATCTAGGAATAGAAAAACAGGTGGAAGTGGATTAGGTCTTTATATAGTAAGTAAAATACTAAAAAGTCATAACCTTTATTACAAAATGGAAAGCAAGAAAAACTCTGTTTTATTTACTATTTATTTTTAGATAAATAATTTTCATAAATTAAGGAAAAATATATCTAAGAAATAAATAGGAGGCATGAATATGAATCTAAGAAATGATATGGAAAATATGAAAGATGATTTGAAGAAAGGCTTAGATAAAGTAGGAGATGGAATGAAAAATACTGTTAGCAATATAGGACATGCAGCTGGAAAATTGACTAATGCAGTAAAACATACTACTATGGACCTTAAAGACGATATGGTTGGTATGATGTCTGATGTTACTGACAAAGCTGACGACATAAAAGACAAAATAGAAGATGAAATGAAAAAATAATAAAAGGAGCCTTTCGAGGTTCCTTTTATTATTTTGAAATAATTGTACTGATACAATGTAGGAATAATATGTATAGTTATAATAAAAATATAAAAGTGTATTATAATTATCTTGATAGAGTATAGAATTTGGGGGAGAGATAATGGAAAATACAAAACAACAAAAAACAAATTTATCATCTAAAACTAGAACATTGGTATCGGCAGCTTTATTTGCAGGAATTATATGTATTACTATAGCTTATTTTCTTCATATACCAGTGGGAGGTAATGGTGGATTTGTTCATGTAGGTGATGCTTTTATATATTTAGCAGCAGTACTTCTTCCTACACCTTATGCAGCTTGCGCAGCAGCAATAGGTGCTGGTATGGCAGATATACTTACAGGGTCAGCTAATTGGGCCTTAGCAACAATAATAATAAAACCAATACTTGTTTTATTTTTTACAAATAAAAGTAAAAAAATTATTAATACAAGAAATATATGTGCAGCAATTTTAGCAGGAATAGTAGGAACAGTTTTGTATATGATAGCAGAAGGAATAATGTATGGAAGTTTTGTTAGTGCCTTTGTTTTATCATTAGTAGGCCTTGTTCAACCAATAGGAAGTTTAATAGTGTTTGTAGTTATAGGTTTAGTATTTGATAAATTAAAAATAAAAGAAATGGTAAAATAAGCATAAAAATGGGGGATTTAAAAATGACAATTTTATATGATTACAAAGAAAGTCTTTATGTTAATATAACAAACCAATGTCCATGTTCTTGTGTTTTCTGTATAAGAAAAGAAACTGATCATGTGGGAAATAGTAATAGTTTATGGTTAGATCATGAACCTACAGTAGAAGAAGTAAAAGAGGAATTTAAAAAATTTAATTTAGAAAAATATGATGAGATAGTATTTTGTGGATATGGTGAACCACTAGTAAAAATAAATGAAGTTATAGAAATTGCAAAATATATTAGAAGTGTTTCAGATTTGAAAATAAGAATAAACACTAATGGTCTATCTGATTTAATTCACAATAAAAAAACAGCCATTCTATTAAAAGACAATATAGACTCTGTATCTATTAGTTTGAATGCACCCAATAAAACTAGATACAATGAAGTTACAAAACCTAAATTTGGTGAAAAATCATTTGATGCATTATTAAGTTTTGCAGAGGATTGCAAAGCGTATGTTGAAGAAGTGAACTTTTCTGTAGTTGATGAAATTAGTAATGAAGAAATTGAAGAGTCACAAAAATTGGCTGATAAAATGAATATAGTCCTTAGAGTAAGACATAAAAACTAGATAAAAATAGCTTATTGAAAAATAAGCTATTTTTTATTGTAAAATATTATTTATTTAAAAATTACGAATCATTATTTGATTTTAATAAAATATATTCGTAATTATGTTGACATTATGATTTTTATATTTTAGAATTATACTTGTAAAATGGTATTATATGGAAATAGTTATCTCTGTTTATATAATTACTATTTCATAAAATATCAGAGTATAAAATTTGGGGTCAATTTATTATTAAATTACGGAGGTGTTTTGATTAATGCAAGTGGCGAAACAGGAATCAAATACTATGACAAAATTATTTCCTATTCTTGAAAATGAGGGAGTAAATATGAAAAAGGAGATAATGGCAGGGGTTACAACGTTTTTAACTATGGCATATATTATAGCTGTTAACCCAAGTATATTATCAGAAGCTGGTATGCCTGCAGGAGCATTGGTAACAGGAACATGTTTAGCTGCAGCAATAGGATGCTTTATAATGGGAATTGTTGCAAACCTACCATTTGCCTTGGCATCTGGAATGGGTCTTAATGCATATTTTGCTTACACAGTAGTTTTAGGTATGGGAGTATCTTGGGAAGTTGCTTTAGCTGCAGTTTTCGTAGAAGGTATTATTTTTATATTCTTATCATTATTTAAAGTACGTGAAGCAGTAGTAAATGCAATTCCAGTTAATATGAAATTAGCAGTATCTGGAGGTATAGGTTTATTTATAGCAATTATAGGCTTTATAAACTGTGGTCTTGTTGTAAAGAGTGATGCAACATTAATTACTATGGGACATTTTACTCCAGCAGTTTTAATAAGCTGTGTTGGAATTATAATAATAGCAGTATTATCAAAGAGAAATGTTAAAGGTTCTATATTAATAGGTATAGTTGTTTGTTCATTAGTTGCTTGGGGTTATGCACTATCTAATCCAACAGCTGCAGCAAAGCTTGGCATCTATTTACCTAGTGGAGTATTCAAGTTTGAAAGCTTAGCACCAATAGCAGGTAAGTTAGACTTTAGCTATGCTACAAATCCTGCAAATTTAACTAACTTTATTTTAGTGCTTTGTACTTTCTTATTTGTTGACTTTTTTGATACAGTAGGTACTATAGTTGGTGTTGCTTCTAAGGCAAATATGATAGATGAAGACGGGAATGTGCCTCATGTAGGGAGAGCGTTACTTGCAGATGCATTTGCAACTACTATAGGTGCAGGACTTGGTGTTTCAACAGTTACTACTTATGTTGAAAGTTCAACAGGTGTAATTGAAGGTGGCAGAACAGGATATACTGCTATAACTGTAGGAGTATTATTCCTTGTAGCTATGTTTTTCTCACCAATATTTATAGCTATACCTTCATGTGCTACTTCACCAGCTTTAATATATGTTGGATATTTAATGCTTAGTACTGTGAAAGATATAGATTTTTCTGATATAACTGAAGGTGTTCCAGCGTTCATAACAATAGGAGCTATGGCATTTACTTATTCAATAGGTGATGGTTTAACACTTGGTGTTTTATCATATGTAGTAATAAATATACTATATAATTTAATTGCACCAAAAGAGGAAAGAAAAAAAATTTCGTCAGTAATGGTGGTTCTTGCAGTATTATTTGTTTTAAAACTTATTTACTTATAATATAATTAAAAGAGAAGTTAGCTACTAAGTAACTTCTTTTTGTTTATTAAATTTTAATATTGAATAATAAAAGCGTAATATATTTGAGTATATTGACAATATAATTCACTATATATACACTTAAATTAATGGGTATTATAACTATACAATAGTTAAGAATACCCATTATTTATTAAATAATAGTTGTTTATGCAACTATTATAATTATGAAAGGGGGAGATTAGATATATGTCAAGTGAAAATATAATTAAGGAAAATAAAATGGGTACTATGCCTGTAAATAAATTAATTATAACAATGTCACTTCCAATGATTATATCCATGTTAGTTCAAGCACTATACAATGTTGTAGATAGCATTTTTGTTTCTCAAATTAGTGAAAATGCTTTAGCAGCCGTATCATTAGCTTTTCCAGTTCAAAATTTTATGATAGCTGTTGGGGTAGGAACAGGTGTAGGTATAAATGCACTACTATCTAGATCTTTAGGTGAAAAAAAATTTGAAGAAGCAAATAATGCAGCAAACAATGGAATTTTCTTGGCAGTTTTAAGTTATTTAGCTTTTTTAGTCATAGGTATATTATTTAGTAAATCTTTTTTTCAGTGGCAAACAGATATAAAAGAAATTGTAGAAGGTGGGTATGAGTATTTAATTATTTGTACCACTTGTTCTTTTGGTTTATATGGTCAATTAGTATTTGAAAAATTAATGCAATCTACAGGAAAAACAGTATACTCAATGATGACTCAGCTAGCTGGCGCAATAATAAATATAATATTAGATCCTATACTAATTTTTGGATTGTTTGGATTTCCTAAGATGGGTATAGCTGGAGCAGCAATTGCAACAGTTATAGGTCAAATTAGTGGAATGAGTTTAGGTATTTATCTAAATAGTACGAAAAATAAAGAAATAAAAATTAAGATTAAAGGTTTCAGGCCTAATATTAAAACAATAAAAGATATTTATTCTGTCGGTATACCTTCAATCGTAATGGCATCAATAGGATCAGTTATGACATTTGGTATAAATAAGATTTTACTTGTCTTTACATCCACAGCAACTGCAGTGTTTGGAGTATATTTTAAATTACAAAGTTTTATATTTATGCCTGTACTTGGAATTAATAACGGTATGGTTCCAATTGTATCCTATAATTATGGAGCCAAGCATAAAGATAGGTTAATGAAAACTGTAAAAATAAGTATTATTTATGCAATAATAATAATGATTGCTGGTTTATGTATATTTCAAATTTTGCCAAAACAACTATTAAGCTTATTTAGTGCATCAGAAGAAATGATAAACATTGGTATTCCAGCCCTTAGAATAATTAGCCTTAGTTTTTTATTCGCAGGATACTGTATAGTTGTATCTTCTATGTTTCAAGCCCTTGGAAATGGAGTAATGAGTTTAATTGTATCGATAGGCAGACAGTTAGTTGTATTGCTTCCTGTAGCATATTTGCTATCTAAAACCAATAATTTAAATCTTGTATGGTGGGCTTTTCCTATTGCAGAGTTAGCTTCTGTTCTTTTAAGTATTATAGGATTCAAATATGTATACAAAAAGGAAATAGTGCCGTTAGTTAAAAATGAAGAAAGTTTAAATGGGGAAAATAATAATGTTAAAATTATAGAATGTACAAATGAAAATTAATATTAAAATGAGTAGTAATATCTTTTATATTATTGCTCTTTTTTAATTAGAAGAAGATTATATATAATAGATTAATATGCTTAAAAATAATTTATAAGGGTAATTTTAATTTATATGAAAGATATTGTGGTATAATAAGTATGGAAAAGTTCAGATAGAACATATTTATAATATCTTAATTTAATAATTAAAATATATTAATTGTATATATTACTAGAAATATATAAAATCAAAGGAGACAAAATGAGAGAAATAGAATTATTAGCCCCCGCTGGTGATTTAGAAAAACTAAAAATAGCATTTGAATATGGAGCAGATGCTGTTTATATAGGTGGAGAAATTTTTGGAATGAGATCTGCAGCAAAAAACTTCACTAAAGAGAATATGATAGAAGGTGTGAATTTTGCACACGAAAAAGGTAAAAAAGTTTTTGTTACTTGTAATATAATACCAAGAAGTGAAGATTTACAAGTACTTAGAGATTACTTAATAGAGTTAGAAGAAATAGGAGTAGATGCTGTGATAGTATCAGACCCTGGTGTATTCAAAATAGTAAGAGAAACTATACCTAACATGGAAATTCATATAAGTACTCAAGCAAGTACAACAAATCATGTTGCAGCTAACTTTTGGTATAACAAAGGTGCTCAAAGAATAGTAACAGCGAGAGAGTTGTCTTTTGAGGAAACGAAAGAAATAAGAGAACATATTCCACAAGATATGGATATAGAAGCTTTTGTTCATGGTGCAATGTGTATGTCTTATTCAGGAAAATGTACAATAAGCAACTATACAACAGGAAGAGATGCAAATAAAGGTTCATGTGCTCAATCTTGTAGATGGAAATATACTTTAATGGAAGAAAATGAGGGTGAATATACTCCTGTTGTAGAAGATATTGATCCAGAATTTTTCTTTAATACAAAAGATTTATGTATGATAAAATACATACCACAAATTTTTGAAAGTGGAATAACTTCATTAAAAATAGAAGGAAGAATGAAAACAGCTTATTATGTGGCAACAACAGTTAGAGCTTATAGAATGGCAATAGATGAGTATTACAAAGATCCTGAAAACTGGAGGTTTAATCCTATTTGGCTAGAAGAACTAAAAAAAGGAAGTCATAGAGATTATTCAACTGGATTTTTCTTAAACAGACCTGATGAAAATTCTAATAACTATGAATCAGCTTCTTATATAAGAAATTATGATTTTATAGGATTAGTTAAAGATTATGAAGAAGAAACAGGATTATATATAGTTGAGCAGAGAAATAAAATGTATGTGGGAGATAAAATTGAAGTTATAGGGCCTTTCAAAGATACTATGTTTACTGCTATAGAAGAAATGTATGATGAAGAAGGTAACCCAATAGAGTCGGCTCCTCATGCAAGACAAATAGTTAAAATGAAGGTTGGAATAAAGCTAGAGAAAAACTATATATTAAGAAAGCCTATAGAAAAAACAAGAATATTATAGATATATATTAAGGAAGTGAGAGTATAAATGATTATAGGAAGAAATGATAAATGCTGGTGTGGTAGTGGTGAGAAGTATAAAAAGTGCCATATGAATTTTGATGAAAAAATAAAAGAATTTAAGTCAAAAGGTTATGAGGTGCCACATAGAAGTTTAATAAAAACTCCTGAACAAGTAGAAAAAATAAAAGAAAGTGCCAAAATAAATAATGAGATATTAGATTTAGTTGGACAAAAAATCAAAGCAGGAATGACTACTGAAGAAGTTGACCAAATAGTACATGACTACACAGTATCACAAGGAGCTATACCAGCACCTCTCGGATACAGTGGGTTTCCTAAAAGTTGTTGTACGTCTGTTAATGACCAAATATGCCATGGTATACCAGATGGATATGTTTTAAAAGACGGTGACATAATAAACGTTGATGTTTCTACTATATTGAATGGATATTATTCAGATGCATCTAGAATGTATATGATAGGTGAAGTAAGTGATAATGCTAAGAAATTAGTAGAAGTAACAAGAGAATGCTTGATAAAAGGTATAGAAGCTGTTAAACCTTGGACTAGACTTGGAAATGTTGCACATACAATAGAACAAAATGCAAAAGCTAATGGTTATTCTGTAGTTAGAGAATTTGGTGGCCATGGTATAGGATTAGAGTTCCATGAAGATCCGTTTGTATTCCACTATGGAACTAGAAATGAAGGAATGCTTATGGTTCCTGGAATGATATTTACTATAGAACCTATGATAAATGAAGGTCGTCATGAATTATATATAGATGCAGATAATGGATGGACTTCATATACAGAAGATGGAAAGCTTTCTGCACAATGGGAAAACATGATACTTGTAACTGAAGATGGATATGAAATTTTAGCATATTAATAAAAAAGAACACCTTTATAGGTGTTCTTTTTTATGTGTTAAATGATTAAATGTTATAAGTATAACAAATAATAATTAACTGTTAAGTGAATTAAATGTTTGTAAAAATAAATAATATATAATAATAGATGTTGACGTTAATGAAAGTTAATATATATAATATATTTGACAAAATATAACAGACTTCAGGAGGGACAAAATGAAAAAGAATAAAGTAGTTGTAGTTGGAGCAGGAATGGTTGGCATGAGTTATGCCTATTCAATGGTAAACCAAGGAACATGTGAAGAATTGGTTTTAATAGATATAGATAAAAATAGAACTGTTGGTGAGGCATTAGACTTAAATCATGGATTAAGCTATGCACCTAGAAAAATGAAAATTTATTCAGGTGACTATAATGACTGTAGTGATGCGAATATAATTTGTATAACGGCAGGAGCTACTCAAGTACCTGGAGAAACTAGACTCGATTTATTACATAAAAATACTAAAATAATGAAATCAATAGTTGGAGAAATAAAGAAAACCAGTTTTGATGGAATAATTATAGTTGCATCAAATCCAGTTGATATTATGACTTATGTTGTCTGGAAAGCATCAGGATACGATAAATCGAAAATAATGGGATCAGGAACTACGCTTGACACAGCAAGACTTAGATTTAGTTTAGGTGAAAGACTGGGAGTAACTCCAAAATCCATACATGCTTATGTAATGGGGGAACATGGAGATTCTCAATTTGTAGCATGGAGCTATGCATTAATGGGAGTTCAACCAATATATCAAGTAGCTTCAAAAAAGGATTCAAAGGTTAAATTTGAAGATTTAGAACTAATAGAAGATGAAGTGAGAAACATAGCTTATAAAATAATCGATTGTAAGAATTCAACTTATTATGGAATAGGCATGGCTTTAGCTAGAATTACGCAAGCTGTACTAGAAAATGAAAGCAGTATATTAACAGTATCATCATACTTAGATAACAAATATGGACATAATGATGTATTTATAGCTGTACCAAGTGTTGTAAATGAAACTGGTGTTAGAGAAGTAATAGAGCTACCTTTAGAGAAGGAAGAAAAAGTTAAGCTTGATGATTCAATAGAAATAATGAAAGAAAATATAGCAAAACTAGATATATAAGAAATAAGATACTTATAAGTATCTTATTTCTTATAATAGAATTAATACATACAAAGTACATGATTAATTCATATGTAATTCATATGGATTTGATAATATTTTATTGTAGAAAAAACTTAAAAAGGAGACATTTAAATGAAAAAAGGAAATAAAAAAGCTATTATACCAATAGTATTATATGTGGTTGCTGCTCTTATAGCAGTTTATTCTATATTTACAATATATACTTCATATACATATATTTCTAGTCTTGTAGCAGCGGGTAGTATAGTTATAAAAGATCAAATGGCACAAGTTATTAGCTACTATATAACTACATCAATGCCTTATGTATTTTATGCAATAGTGGTTTGGGCAATTGGATATATAATTAATAAACTAAATAACTTAAGTCCTTCGACTATTAATAAAGAAAATGTTAAATCAGAAGAAGAAAAAATAGACTAAAAATAAAAATAGCTATCACATCAAATTTGTGAATAGCTATTTTTTATTATAGAATATGTAATTCCTTAAATGTTTTTATACATAAAGATGAAAGTATTATTGAGGTTGAGCTGCTTATCAATATGCAAAGTCTAGATATACTTATAAGTTCCATATTGCCAACATAAGCAACTTCTGAAACAAATATTGACATTGTAAAACCAATACTAGAAATTAGAGATACAATAAATACGGATGCCCAGTTTAGCTCCCTAGGTTTTTTAGATAATCCTACTAAATTACTAATATAGGTAAATAGCATTATTCCAAGTGGCTTTCCTATTAAAAGTCCTAAATATATACCTAAAAATACAGTTGGATATTTTGACAAATTTAAACTAGAGTCAATGCTTACTCCTGTATTAGCAAATGCAAACAATGGTATTATAATAAAATTATTAAAAATATTAAAAAATTTCCTTGTGAAATGAGATACTGAATATTTTCTTTTATATGATTTTGTTGGAATGACTATAGCTAAAAGTATTCCACTTAAAGTTGAATGAATGCCGCTAAGGTGGATAAAGTACCATAAAAATAGGCCAAGTAGTAAATAGAAAAATATACTTTCAAATTTAAAAGCTTTATTTCCAATACAAATTACAATTAAACAAATAAGAGCTAAAATAAAAAAAGATAAATTGATTTTTGATGAATAAACTGTACCTATTAATATTATGGATACTAAATCATCTACTACAGCTAAAGACAATAAAAACATTTTTATTGAAGGATTTAAATACTTACTAAATAAAAAATAAATACCCATAGAAAAGGCAATATCAGTAGATATAGGTATGCAAATTCCATTAATATAATTTGTATTTAAATTAAAATATGTAAAAATTATTGCAGGCATTATTACACCACCAATAGATGCAATTACAGGAAAAGACGCTTTTTTAAAAGAAGACAAGCTTCCATATAAAACTTCTTCTTTTATTTCTAATCCTGCTAATAAAAAAAATATGGACATTAAAAAGTCATTAACAAAACTATGTAAATTAAAATTATTTATAATGTAAGTATTACAAAAAAAGTTATCATACAAGTATTTGTATGGGCTATTGTATATATATAAAGCAAAAACAGTAGATAAGATAAGTAATACACTTGTAATAGGTTCTATATCAACTTTAAACAATGTTCTATGTTTTTTTACCATATTATCACCTCATATTTAAAACTAATCTTTTGTTACTATATAAATTTAATAGTAAAAAGGAGTAGAAAGTAAAATTACTTATATATGTATATGATTAATAAATAAAATAAATATTAAATCCTAGTAATTATCTTATTGAGATATTTATGGATTTATAATATAATCGTTCATGTTGCATAATAATTAAGAAAAGTATAACTTATGCTTAGGAGGGAAGTATGACAAATAAAAATAGAAAAATTGCTATAGTTGGATTAATAGCAGCTCTTTATGCTGTAATAACTTTAGCACTTGGATTTATTAGCTATGGACAAATTCAATTTAGAATTTCAGAAATATTAATGTTTTTACCTCTATTTGGTAAAGAATACATAATAGCTTTAACACTAGGCTGTTTTTTAGCAAATGTAGTAGGACCATTTGGAGTTCCTGATATAATATTTGGTACACTGGCAACTTTATTAAGTTCTATTTTAGTTTACTATACGCCAAAACTTATTAAGAACAATAAATATACATTATTCATTGCATCTCTTTGGCCAACAATAATAAATGCTTTAATAATAGGATGGGAATTATATAAATTCTTTGGAGTACCATTTGTACTAGGATTTCTTCAAGTTGGATTTGGTGAATTTGTAGTTATAACTATCGTAGGTTTACCAGTTTTTAAAATGGTTAATAATAAATATGGCAATAGAATAAAAAATTTAAAATAATTAATTTTGCAAGGAGGCAATTTATGGAGGAGAAATATTCTAAGTTTATAGGAGTAGGTAGTGAGGGGATAAAAACTCTAAATTCATTTAAAAATAAATTAGAAAAAAACTTTAGTTTAGAAGAAATAAATCTAAATCAAGATGTGGATAAAGAATATGTTAGAGCTTTATTAGATGGTATAGAAATTTTATTTATATCTTACAACAGTGAAGAAGCAAAGGTAAAAGATATAGTAAAAGCTATTTCTTTTATGGCAAATGAAAGAAGAGTAATTTGTATAGGCTTAGACAGTTCACTAAAAGAAAATAAAGATGAAATGGGTCTAGACAAAGAAATAAAAATAAATAAATACAATAGTGAAAAAGTGCAAGATTTAATGAACATAGTAGTAGAAGCTGTTGATGAAAATTTATTTTTAGCTATAGATTATACAGATTTAAAAGAAATATTTGCTAAAGACTCAGCTATATCTTATTCTATAGAAGAATTCGAAAAAGAAGCAACTGTTGATGAAATAGCTAAACTACTTACAGAAGAGACTTATACCACTGTAGGGGAAGAGGTAAAAAAGAAAGCTTTAGTATTTTATGAAATGCCTCAAAACTTAATAGAAAATGAATTAATGTTTATAAATGACGTTAATATGAAAATAAATGAAGTATTAGGCAACACTTATGATATTATGTTTTCATATAATGCTACTAACCAAAATAATGACAAAGTTAAAATATGTTTAATAAGTAAATAATATTGAAATTTTAAGTAGTATTAATAAGATTGCAAGCAAATAAATTTGTTTGCAATTTTTATATTTTAATAAAATTTTATGACATTTAAATTAGTATAGTTGTATTAGAAAAAAATATTATATATTCTAGTTATAGACTTATTGACTAAAGTGATTATTTATTATAAGATTAGAATGTTGTGTTTTATAAATGACTATAAGAGAAAGGATTGATATATATGTTACAAGTTACTAATGTTGGACTTAGATTCGGAGATAAAGAATTATATAAAGATGTTAACTTAAAATTTACAAAAGGGAATTGCTACGGGATAATAGGAGCTAATGGTGCAGGAAAAACTACTTTCCTTAAAATATTATCTGGTGATATAGAGCCAAACACAGGATCTATAAGTATAACAGAAAAAGAAAGAATGTCTGTTTTAAGACAGGACCACTTCAAATACGATGAAGAAACTGTTTTAGATGTTGTTATAATGGGACATGAAAGATTATACCAAATAATGAAAGAGAAAGATGCTTTATATATGAAAGAAGATTTCTCAGAAGAAGATGGTATAAAAGCTGCAGAACTTGAAGGAGAATTTGCTGAACTTGATGGATGGGATGCAGAAACAAATGCAGAAAAAATATTAATGGGTCTTGGAATAGACAAAGACCTACATTACAAGCAATTAAAAGAATTAGAAGGTGGAGAAAAAGTTAAGGTATTACTTGCTAAAGCCTTATTTGGTAAGCCAGAAATATTATTACTAGATGAACCTACTAACCACTTAGACTTCCAATCTATAAACTGGTTAAACAACTTCATAATGGACTTAGAAGATTCTATCGTAATAGTTGTATCACATGATAGACATTTCTTAAACCAAATATGTACAAATATAGTTGACGTTGACTTTGGTAAAATACAAATGTACGTAGGTAACTACGATTTCTGGTATGAATCAAGTCAATTAGCATTACAATTACAAAAAGACCAAAATAAAAAGACTGAAGAAAAAATAGCTCAATTAAAAGAGTTCATCGCAAGATTTAGCTCAAATGCTTCTAAAGCAAAACAAGCTACATCAAGAAAGAAACAATTAGATAAATTACAAGTTGAAGACATACAACCATCAAGAAGAAGATATCCATATGTTGGATTTACTCCAGAAAGAGAAATAGGAAACGAAGTTCTTGAAGTTGAAGGATTAACTAAAGCTGTTGATGGTGTTAAAGTATTAGATAATGTATCTTTCAGACTTGATAAAGAAGATAAAGTTGCTTTTATGGGAGATGAAATAGCTATAACTACTTTATTCAATATATTAATGGGAGAAGACAGCGCAGATGCTGGTACATTCAAATGGGGTGTAACTACTTCTCAATCTTATCTTCCAAAGAACCACAATGAATTCTTTGAAGGATGCGAATATTCATTAGTTGATTGGTTAAGACAATTCTCAGAAGAAAAATCTGAATCATTCATAAGAGGATTCTTAGGTAGAATGTTATTTAGTGGTGAAGAAGCTTTAAAACAAGCCCACGTCTTATCAGGAGGAGAAAAAGTTAGATGTATGTTATCTAAATTAATGCTTTCAAACTCAAATGTATTAGTTTTAGACGATCCAACTAACCACTTAGACTTAGAGTCTATAACTTCTGTAAATAAAGGTTTAGAAAAATTCTCTGGAGTTATGTTATTCAGTTCTCATGACCACGAGATGATACAAACTCTTGCAAATAGAATAATAGAAATTACTCCTGGTGGAATAATGGATAGAAAAACTACTTTAGAAGAGTATTTAGAAAATAAGGATATACAAAAACAATTAAAAGAAATGTATGCTGTTGAAAGATAGTTTTTAATGAAAAGAACAAACTATAACATATTGGTTTGTTCTTTTTTTTATAAAAAAAATGTTTTTTTTGAAAAAAAACTATCTAATTTATACAAATAAGTAAATGTCAATATATGTAAGATTATGAAAACGGATACAATTTGTATAATGTACTATAAGTGTTATATAAACTATATGTATTTATAGAAAAATAAAATATATGAAGTCTAAATATAGAGACAATTGAATATTACAAAAAAATATAAACCCATAATGAAAATATTTTGAAAAATTAAAATTTATTCGCAATTTAAACATATTTCAATATATTTGCAAATTTAACAAATTATCTGTATACTTACTGGTAAATGTTAAATTTTTATAAATTTTAGAGGGGGAAACATCTAAATGGAAGTTGTATCGAAAAATGAACTAAATCAAAAGAAAGTAAAAAATGTAAGCCTAGAAACTTTCGTATTCTTAGCTATATTAATAGGAGGATTTGGATATGTAGGTAGTATCATGGGTGCAGGAACTATGTTTAAAGTAATTATGGCCACTGCTCATGACTTACTTCTAAATACTGTATTCTTAATCATGTCTATGGCAGTACTAGCAGGAGCTTTAAGTGCACTTTTATCTGAGTTTGGAGTTATATCTTTATTAAATAAGATATTTGCATTATTTATGAAACCTTTATATGGCATGCCAGGAGCTAGTATAGCGGGAGTTATTACTACTTACTTATCTGACAACCCAGCTATAATTGCGTTTGCAAAAGATAAGTCTTTCACAAAGTATTTTAAAGATTATCAAGTACCTGCATTATGTAATATAGGTACAGCATTTGGAATGGGTCTTATAGTTACAACGTTTATGATTTCACAAGGAAGTGAATTTGTTTTACCTGCACTTGTAGGTAACTTAGGTGCAATAGTAGGAAGTATTGTAAGTGTTAGAATAATGCTTCACTTTACAAAAAAATACTACAAATATGATGGAACAAAAGATGCTTTACACAAAAGCGAAAAAATAGAAGAAGTACGTCAAGTTAGAGCAGGAAATGTATTCCAAAGATCATTAGAAGCAATGCTTGAAGGTGGAAAAAATGGTGTAGAACTTGGTATGGCAATAATTCCAGGAGTGTTAATTGTATGTACTTTAGTTATGATTTTAACATTTGGACCATCAACTGATCCAGAAACAGGAAAAGCTATTTATACAGGAGTTGCTTATGAAGGTATAGGATTACTTCCTATGTTAGGAGATAAATTAAGCTTCATATTAGAACCTTTATTTGGATTTACTTCTCCAGAAGCTATAGCATTCCCTATAACATCTTTAGGTGCAGTTGGGGCAGCAATGAGTTTAGTTCCTAAATTTATAACTGATGGTATAGTAACACCAAATGATATTGCAGTATTTACAGCAATGGGAATGTGTTGGAGTGGATATTTAAGTACACATGTTGGTATGATGGATGCATTAGATGCAAGACCTTTAACAGGAAAAGCAATTCTTTCACATACGATAGGTGGGCTTTGCGCAGGTATGTCAGCACACTTTATATTTATGCTTCTTGCTTAGTAATAAATATTAAAAATTAATATAAATCAAAAGCTGACTTCTAAAAAATTAGAAGTCAGCTTTTAATTTATATATTTAAAGATAATATTAATTTAGACCTATAAAAAATTAACTTTTTCATGCTTTATCCTTAATAGAGTTTTTTCTTACTTTTAAAACAGTTTTGGCAAAATTTAACGACATATAAACTAATACTAAAGATACAATCCAAGTAAGAATAGTGGTAGACATTGATTTTACAAAGAAGTAAGCAATAAGCACTCCTATGACACCTGTTAATGAAGCTATAGCTGCAGCAGGTCTATTATACTTACCTGTCTTTACAAACTGAATGCTAGCAGGAGGCATTAAAAATGCACAAGATCCCATCATAATTGGAAAAGCAGCAGTAATATCCATTCCAAGTAAAGCAACTAAGGCCATACATGGAGCATAAAGACCTACACCTACAGTCATAAGTGCACCTAAAATAAAATTGACTACTATACCTATTATTAATTTAGAACCAGTTAGAGTAGTAGCAGTTTCAACGATTGCAAATGGACCCACACCAAGTGATCTTGTTATTAGAAGTATTGCTACGAATAATAAAGTGACGGATAGAATTGATCTTAAAGTGTTTATTGGTAGTTTAGTTACAACAGTAGCACCTAAAGTGGCACCAATAATTGAAGCGATTAACATTGAAATTAAAGTTATAGGGTCTACTTCTACTATATTTAGAAAAAGAATGAATTCAGCAGCAACAGGAACAGCAAAAATAACATTACCATTTCCAGGAAGTTCTTCACCAGGACTAAGTTTTGTGAACTTGAAAAATGCCATTTGAGTTGCATTACTTCCCACACCTAAAGTATCAAGAAAGTTTAATACAGCCCCCATTATTCCATAAATAACAAGGTGTCCTTTTTTAAAATCTTCTTTATGATTTATGCAATCCTTAATTAAATAGAATATGAATATACCACACCATACTACGATGGCTACACGTAGAAATAAAACCATAGATTTATCCTCCTAAAATTAGTTTAAGGAGCTACAAATTAGGAGTAGTAGTAACTTTTGGTAACTACATGATATCTTTTTTATATTTTTATTTTTTATATTTTTATTTTTTATATTTTTATGTCAATAAAAACAGAGTAAAATAATAAAAATTAAAATAAAATAGAAAATTTTACTAATTGTATTGACAAAATAATAACAACTAAATACAATAGTTACTAAAGGGAGCTACTAAAAGGAGTTTTAAAAATAAAAAGTGGAGGTATGAGATGTTATTATTATCAAGAAAAGACATAAAGAAAGTGTTTACTATGAAAGATGCCATAGAAACTAACAAGGAATGTTTTAAATTATTTTCAGAAGGTAAAAGTGAGGTGCCTTTAAGAACTACTATACAAGCACCAAATCATAATGGAGTGTTTTTATTTATGCCATCTTATGTTGAGGAATTAGATGCAGCAGGATTGAAAGTAGTTAATATATTCCCTGAAAATGTTAAGGAAAATTTACCTACAGCTCCAGCACAGGTATTATTAATAGATGGAAAAACTGGAATAGTTACTGCAATATTAGATGGAACATATGTTACACAATTACGTACAGGCGCATCTTCAGGAGCAGCATTTGATTTATTTGCAATAAAGGATGCTAAAATAGGTGCTTTGATAGGAACTGGTGGTCAGGCAGCTACTCAATTAGAGGCTATGATGGTTGCTAGAGAATTAGATGAAGTCAGAGTATTTGATTTAGATGAAAACAGAAGACAGGTATTTGTAAGCAAAATGCAAGAAGAGCTTAAGTGTTATGGTACTAAAATAGTAGAAGCTACATCTTCAGATAATGCAATAGAAAATGCAGATATAATAGTTACAGTAACACCTTCAACTAAGCCTGTATTTGATGGAACAAAAGTTAAAAAGGGTGCAACAGTAAGTTGTGTAGGAGCATATCAACATCATATGCAAGAAATGGATCCTGCTATATTACCAAGAGCTTCAAAAATATACTTTGATTCAGAAGAAGCAGTTTTATCAGAAGCTGGAGATATATTAATACCTTTAGAAGAAGGGATAATAACAAAAGACGATTTTACAGGTGATATAGGAGATGTGTTGCTTGGTAAAGTTGTTGGACGTGAAAATGATGAGGAAATTATTGTCTATGAAAACGTTGGCATAGGCGTTTTAGATTTGATGACAGCAAGAGCTATATATTTAAAAGCTGTAGAATCTAAAGTTGGAACTAATTGGGAATAAAAAATTATAATAGGGGGAATTAAACATGCCACATATTAATATTAAAATGTATCCAGGTAGAAGTGAAGAAGTAAAAGCTAAATTAGCTAAACATACTAAAGAATTTATGGTTAAGGAACTAGAAATGGATGAAAAGTTTATTTCTATTTCTGTTGAAGAAATAGATAAAGAAAATTGGCAATCTGAAGTCATGGATAAAATCAAAGATGAAGAATTATATGAAAGACCAAATTTCTAGGAGGGGTAAAATGAGCAAAAGTTACTGGAATGGAAAAGATGCTGCACATAGAAGAGTTATGATGAAAGCAGCTGGTTATTCAGATGAGGATATAAAAAACAAACCACATATAGGTGTAGCAAATTCATTTATGGAGGGTTCTCCTGGAACTGCACATTTAAGACAAGTTACTGAAATGGTAAAACAAGGAATATGGGCAGCTGGTGGTGTTCCTGTGGAATTTGGAATACCTGCTACTTGTGGCAATATTGCAAATGGAGCAGAAGAATTAAAATATGAACAAGTAGGAAGAGATATAGTTGCTATGTCTGTTGAATTTGTTACAAAAGTTCATAATTTTGATGGTTTGGTTATGGTTGCATCATGTGACAATATAATAGCAGGTTGTTATTTAGCAGCTGCAAGAGTTGACATTCCTTCCCTTGTTGTAACTGGAGGTTCAATGCAAGCTGGACAATATAAAGGAAATACAGTTGTGGAAGCTGATTTAGATGCAGCAAGATTTTCTGGAGCAGGAGAAGATGAATTAGATTATATGGAAGGTTGTGTATGTCCAACATGTGGAGCTTGTCCATCAATGGGTACAGCAAACACAATGCAAATGCTTGGGGAAATATTCAACTTAGTATTACCTGGTACATCAACAGTTCCAGCATCAGATTCAACAAGAATGAGAGAAGCTCGTATTGCAGGAAAATATGCAGTGGAATTAACTAAATCAGGAAGAAAACCTTCAGATGTAATAACAAAAGAAGTTCTTTTAAACTCTATAATGTTCGATATGGCAGTAGCGGGTTCTACAAATGCAGTTCTTCATATTTTAGCAATGTCATATGAATTAGGCCTTGGTGTTACAATTGAAGATTTTGAAAAATATGCAAATGAAATACCTTGTATAAATGCAGTTATACCAAGTGGACCATATACAGTTGTAGACTTCCACTATGCAGGTGGAGTACCAAATGTTATGAAAATGTTAGAGAGCAAATTATTCTTAGATGCTCCAATGATAACAGGAAAAACATGGGGTGAATATTTAGAAGTTATAACAGCAAGTGAAAATGAAGTTATTCATTCATTAGAGAAACCTTTATTCACTGAGCCTGGATTAAAAATATTAAAAGGTAACTTATCTCCTAAAGGAGCTATAGTTAGACCAACAGCTGTTCCTGAAGAAGTTAAATATATGAAGGGTAAAGCTAAGGTTTATGAAACAGATAGAGATGCATTTAATGCAATAATGGCAGGAGAAATAGTACCTGGAGATATAATAGTAATAAGATATGAAGGGTGTAAAGGTGCACCTGGTATGAAGGAATTAATGCTAAGTATAGATGCATTAATAGGACTTGGATTACATAAGAGTGTTGGACTAATATCGGATGCAAGATTTTCCGGATTTAACTTTGGAGCTATTGTTGGTCACGTTTCTCCAGAAGCTTATGATGGTGGAGTTATAGCTGTTGTAGAAAACGATGATGAAATAGTTATAGATATACCTAATGGGGAAGTTTCTTTATTAGTTGATGATGAAGTGATAAAGAATAGATTAGACAAATGGGTACAACCACCACTTAAAGAAGCTAAGGGATGCTTAAATATATTTGCTAAAAACTGTAGACCAGCAGAAGAAGGTGGAGCAATGCAACCTTGGTAATATTATAATTGTAAGTATGAAGTGCAAAGGATTTTCCTTTGCGCTTTTTGATGAATATAGACTGTTGAGTGTATGGATATGGTTAAGATTTACAATTAAATATGTTTATGATAAAATACGAACTATCGAAAACATAGAAGTGAAATTTTTATAATATTAATATAGAAGGGATTTACAATGGATAATGAATTAAACTTATTACATAAAATAGGGCTTACAGATGCTGAAGCAAAGGTATATTTAACTTTATCTCAAAATGGAAGCTTAACAGGCTATGAGGCTAGTAAAATAGCTAATGTTCCTAGATCAAAAATATATAATACACTGCAATCCTTAATAGATAAGGGATTTGCATTATATACTCAATATGAAAGCAATAATAAATATGCAGCAGTTCCTATGAGTGAAGTATCAAATAAAATAAAAATGGAAATGTCAAATAACTTAGGACAATTAGAAGAAAGTTTTAGTATTTTTCCTTTAAGAACTAATATGGACAACATATGGCATATAAAAAACTATGACAATATTTTTGAAAAATGTAGAAATATAATAAAAAATAGTACTAAAGAAATTCTTATTCAAATATGGTATGAAGATTTAAATAATATTTTAGAGGAAATAGTGAAATTTCAAAAGAAAAGTAATAATATTGCAGTGGTTATATTTGGAGCACCTAAAGATATGGAAATACCAGAGTTGAAAAATTTATATTTTCATGGAATGGGTGAAGAAAAAAAGAAAGAAATGGGCGGAAGATGGATTACCCTTGTTTCTGATTCTAAAGAAGTTGTTTTTGGACAAATTATTAGTAAATCCATTGCTGAAGTTATTTGGACAGAAAGCAAGCCAATGGTAATGTTAGCATCTGAATATGTTAGACATGACGTTTACTTCTACAAGAGTGCTAATACATTGCCAAATGAAATGAAGCAAAAATTTGGTGATGATTTAGAAAAAATAAGAGATATATTTTAGATAAAAATCGATTAAGTTACTCCTTGTTTAGTAGATTTTTGTATCTTCAAATATTGTTTAAATAGTTATGTTAAATACAATATAAAGCATATAGTATTATAAACAAAAAAGGAGGGCTTGTGTCTAGAAAAAAATATAAAAGTAGTTGTAAAAGTTTAGCAGATCAATATTTAACATTAGTTACAATTTATGCAGCAATTATTAATCAGCAATTTGATGATGCAGATGAGTTAGAAATTTTTGCGGAATTTTTAGTAGCATTAGGAGAAGAACTTGCATTAGCAGCAGCAATAAGAGGTCGATGTGAAGCAAATAGTGAAGGTGATTTTGAAGTTGATGTAGATGAAAGTACAATAACTAGTTTCGTGGATGGATTTCAAAGAGCTTATAAAGGTAAAAATAATAAGTTTAAAAAATGATAAAAATCAGGCTAATACCTGGTGTTTATCATTTTTTTATGGTAAATTATATTATTCCAAATAGGATAAATCCAATAGTGTTTATGGCAAAATTAGCGAACATATGAACAAACCAAGAATTGTAAATATTATTGTTTTTATCATCTAAATAGTTAAAAAATATGCCTGCAATAAAAAGTGATAAAATTAGTAATAACAACAATACTATATCAAACCAAGTAGACATCATTGCAACGTGATATATGGAGAAGGAAATAGAACTAAAAATATAAGCAAATTTTTTGCTTGAAATATTTTTCAATGTTATAAATGCAAATCCTCTAAAAAATACCTCTTCCAATAATGAATTTATAAAAGATATATATAATGCTACAAATATAAAGTTACTAGTATTTACACCTATATTATTTTCTAAAGACTTTGTAACACTAGAAAAATTAAATAGGTTGCCTATGGTAAAGTATGCAGATAATATTAAAATATATATAGCTATACCCAAAGCAAATGACTTTATAATATGATCTTTGTTTATTTTGAATAAACTTTTTAAACTTATTGAAGAGTAACTTCTAGAATAATATATATATGGAAGTAACAAAAAAATAAGTAACTTACAAATTGATTTTGTTATATAATTTGGAGAAAGAACTCCATCTACAAAAGCCATGGTAAGACATCCTAAAATTACTAGGGTAATTAAAAGTATCTTATTGACTTTGAACTCTACTTCTTTATTTTTCATATTAATTAATATTTCCTTTCAAATTAAATCAAAATTTATTTAAATTATACCATATGAAATTTTACTTTTTAAATAAATATATATAGTTATGAAAATATAATAAAAATTTAGTATTAAAGAAATTCTTAATTGAAATAATATAAAGAGGTAATTATTTATAAAAGGAGACTTATGTAATGGCAAATTATTCAGGTACAGTTAAGTGGTTTAACGTGGAAAAAGGATATGGTTTTATTAGTAGCGAAGATGGAGAAGATGTTTTTGTACATTATTCAAATGTAAAAGAAGAAGGAAATAATAAAGATTTACACGAAGGAGAAAGTGTTACATTTGATATTGCGAAGGCAGATAGAGGACCTTCTGCTATAAATGTTAGAAAAGTTTAATAATTAAAAAAATCATCTTGATAGATACAAGATGATTTTTTATTTTACCTTAATATATTGTTATTACAATGCTATGAAATAAAACTTGCAAAAACAAAATAATTTTGGAAGAAAAACATTGACTATTGAAATTTAATGAACATATAATTTATATATAAGCAAATAAATTTCCTTATTAGATTTAAAGAATTAAAAACAAATAAGAAGGGTGGGTTGAGATGCCAGTTGACTATGTAGTTAGAAATCATTTTTATAGTGTTTTTTTTGCCCCTAGGGGTAGGGTTAGAATGTATGAAATTGGAATTAAAATAGCGCAACAATATTTAACTCCCACAGATAGACTTATAGGAGTAATAGGAGAGCCAGGTTCGGGAAAAAGTATGCTAATTAGGGGGATGTTCCCAGGTCTTGAACTAACAAATGATGATGATGGGCTGAATGTAAGACCTTTGCCGATTATGGATGTGGATGATGAAGGTTTTTTTTCTCCTCATACTTATCATATTGACATAAGGTTTGAATCAGCATTTTATCAAATGTATGAACTGGTAAATGCAATAAATAAAGCCATTGAATATGGAAAAAGAGTCATAGTAGAACACTTCGAACTTATTTATCCTTTAATGAATAAAAATGCAGACTTATTAATTGGCGTTGGTGGTGAGATTATTGTTACAAGACCTACTATTTTTGGACCAGAACCTGGGGATATTGCAAAGAGAGTGTTCCATTCCATAAGTATAAGAAAAATGGCTCATTCAGCAGAAGATTTAGTTGAACATTTTTTACCTGAGGATATTAGCTTTAATTGTGAACATGGTGATGTCTTAAATGGATTTTTAATATTATTTCACTCTAAGCCAAATTTTGATATTAAAATTTTAGAGGAAGAAGTTAATAAAATGATAGAAAAAGATATACCAATTCAATATTATGATGAGAAACATGTGAAAATAGGTGAATATATACATCCTTGTAGTGGCCCAAGAATACATGTAGAAAGCACAGCTAAAATTGAAAACTTTAAATTATTGTCAAAATTTTACTATGATTCCACAAAGAAAGTATATATGTTAGTAGGTCTTGTAGGAGATAGTATGGATCAAAGTTACAAGGATTTAAATAAAATTTAAAAGGAGAGTTGATATGGAGAAGAAAACATTAGTTATTGGTGTTATAGGAGCTGATGTGCATGCAATAGGTAATAAAATTCTATATCATTGCTTTGTGGAAGCAGGATTTAATGTGATTAATCTTGGAGTGATGGTTTCTCAAGAAGAATATGTGGAAGCAGCTATAGAATCTAATGCAGATGTCATTTTAGTTTCTTCTTTATATGGTCACGGGGAAATCGATTGCAGAGGCTTGAGAGAAAGATGTGAAGAATGGGGACTAAGAAATATACTACTATATGTAGGAGGAAATATAGTAGTAGGCAAACAACCTTTTGAGGAAGTTGAAAAAAGATTTAAACAAATGGGCTTTGATAGAGTATTTCCACCAGGAACAGACCCGGATATTACAATAGCTTGTTTAAAGCAAGATTTGAAACTTGGTGAAGAAAATGCAAGTAGTTTTACTAATTGATTTTGGTAGTACCTATACAAAGATAACTGCTGTTGATGTTGAAAAAGAAGTTATTATTGGAACTGAGTCTAGTTTTACAACTATAAGAACAGACATAAATGAAGGACTTAATAAAGCCATAGAGTCTTTAGAGAAGCGAACAGGAAAGTTAGAGTATAGTCAGTATTTGGCCTGCTCTTCAGCAGCAGGAGGGTTAAAAATGATAGCTAGTGGTTTAGTTCCTGGTGTTACGGCTACTGCAGCAAAAGAAGCTTGTTTAGGTGCTGGAGCAAAGGTTATAAAGGTATACTCCTTTGAAATGAATGAAGAAGATATGGCAGAAATAGAAAAAAATAAACCAGAAATATTTTTACTTGCAGGAGGAACTAATGGTGGAGATAAAAGATGTATATTGCATAATGCCAAAATGTTATCAAAGTGTAATATAGATTTCCCCATAATAATAGCAGGTAATAAAGAAGTAAGTCATAAGTGTAAAAGTATATTGAATAATAAAGAAACATATATTGTGGAAAATGTAATGCCTGTATTTGGTGAATTAAATATAATACCAGCTCAAAATAAAATAAGAGAAATATTTTTACAAAAAATTATAAATGCAAAAGGTATTACTAAAGTAAGTGAATTAATATCAGAAATAATAATGCCAACGCCATCAGCTGTAATGAGTGGTATTGAACTTTTATCAATTGGCTACGAAGATGAAAAAGGGATAGGAGAACTTATTGCTATTGACCTAGGGGGGGCAACTACTGATGTATATTCTGCTTCAGATGGAAGTCCAAAGGAGTCAAATGTTATTTATAAAGGAATGGAAGAACCCTTTATAAAAAGAACAGTAGAAGGCGATATTGGAATGAGATATAGTGTTGGAGGAATTATTGATGAAGTGGGAGTTGAAGAAATTGCCCAAATATCTAATCTAAGTGAAGAAAGAGTAAGAGAAATAATTGAGTATATTAAACTTAATCCACAAACATTGCCAATTGAAAAGAGTGTTGAAGATCTAGATTTTGCACTTGCTGCAAAAGCAGTTGAAATAGCAATAACTAGACATTGTGGTAAAAGAGAAAAAATATACACATCAAATGGAATAGCATATTTACAAAAAGGTAAGGATTTAACTCACGTAGAAAAAGTTATTTTAACTGGAGGTGCATTAATAAACTTACCTTGTTTAGAAAGTATCTCAGAATATGTATGTTTTAATGAAAAAAGTCAGGAATCTATGAAACCTAAAAAAGCTGAAATTTTAGTAGATAAAAAATATATCTTACAAGCAATGGGTCTACTATCAAAATCATATCCAAAGATTGCAATTCGAATTATGAAAAAGGAGTTAAAATATGGTGGAAATTAGAAATAAAAAGATTTCTAAGGAGGAATTTAATCGTATTAGAGAAGAAGTTCTTTCCTTATGGCCAACAGGAAAAGAAGTTAACTTAGACGAATCGTTTGAATTTCATAAATCTCTTCCTAAAAATAAGATTTTCTCAGTTAAACTTGTAAAAGCAAAAGAAGAAGGAATAACATTAATACAACCAAGAGCTGGTGTGGCTTTAGTAGATGATCAAATCAAACTATTAACTTATTTGCAAAATGTAGGTCAAGCAGATTTACTACCTACGACCATAGATAGCTATACAAGACAAAATTGTTATGAAGATGCACAAAAAGGAATCGTTGAGTCAATTAAAAATAATAAATCCATGTTAAATGGTTTTCCGGCTGTTAATCATGGAGTAGAAAGTTGCCGTAGAATTATAAATGCCTTAGACACACCTGTACAAGTAAGACATGGAACACCGGATGCTAGACTTTTAAGTGAAATAACCTATGCTGGAGGATTTACTAGTTATGAAGGTGGAGGTATCTCTTACAATATACCTTATGCTAAAAACGTATCTTTAGAAAAAACTATTAGAGACTGGCAATATGTTGATAGATTGACAGGTTTATATGAAGAAGAAGGTATATCAATAAATCGTGAACCTTATGGACCTTTAACTGGAACATTGGTACCTCCATGTATATCTCACTCAGTTGCAATTATAGAAAGTTTACTAGCTGCAAAGCAAGGTGTAAAAAATATTTCTGTAGGATATGGACAATGTGGAAACTTTATTCAAGATATTGCAGCGATTAGGGCATTAGAAGAGCTTACTAATGAATACTTAATAAAATCAGGACATGATGATGTTATTGTAACAACGGTACTTCACCAATGGATGGGAAGTTTTCCTCAAGATGAAGCAAAAGCATTTAGTGTAATTTCTTTAGGAAGTACTCTAGCTTCTCTTTCTAAAGCAACTAAAGTTATTGTAAAAACTCCACATGAAGCGCTAGGCGTACCAACAATGGAAGCCAATGCACAGGGATTGCTTTGCACAAAACAAATTTTAGCAATGTTAAAAGATCAAGAATTTAAGACAGATGAAGTTGATATTGAAAAAGAAATTATAAAAAGAGAAACTCGCTGTATAATAGATAAATGTTTTGAAATAGGTGAAAATGACATCGCAGTAGGTACTATTAGAGCTTTTAAAAGTGGTATTTTAGATATTCCTTTTGCGCCGTCTATTCATACTTTAGGTAAATTGTTACCAGCAAGAGATAATCATGGAGCTATTAGAATTCTTAATCCTGGAAAGTTACCATTTACACCTGAAATACTAGACTTTAATAATAATAAAATAGAAGAACGTGCTAAGTTTGAAAATAGAGAAAAATCTTTCCAAATGGTAATAGATGATGTTTATGCCATAAGTAAAGGAACGCTTATTGGTCGTCCTAGAAATAAATAATTTTACAAAAGTAAAACAAGGGGGATATTTCAATGAAAATAAAAAATGTAGTTTGCTCAGCAGGTCGTACGGGTTTTTACTTTGATGATCAACGTGCAATAAAAAATGGTGCAATTAGTGATGGTTCAACTTATATGGGAAGGCCTGTCACAGAAGGGTTTACTAGAGTAAGACAAAGTGGAGAATCCATATCTGTAATGATAATTTTGGAAGATAATCAAATTGCCCTTGGCGATTGTGCAGCAGTACAATACAGTGGTGCAGGAGGACGTGACCCTCTTTTTTTAGCTAAAGATTTTATTCCAATTATAGAAAAAGAAGTAACACCAAAATTAATAGGAAGAGAAATAACAAGTTTTAAAGAGCTTTGTGATTTAATAGAGAATATAATGGTTGATAATAAAAAGCTTCATACAGCTATTAGATATGGAGTGACACAAGCACTACTTGATACAGTGGCAAAATCAAATAATATGTTAATGTGTCAAGTTATTGCAAAAGAATATAATACTCAAGTTTTAGACAAAATTGTGCCAATATTCACACAAAGCGGAGATAATCGCTATGAAAATGCTGATAAAATGATTATAAAAGGAGCACAAGTTCTTCCACATGCCTTAATTAATAATGTAAGTGAAAAGTTAGGTTATAATGGAGAAAAATTAGAAGAATATGTGGCTTGGCTTAGAGATAGGATAATAAATTTAAGAGATGATAATTCTTATAATCCTATTATTCATATAGATGTGTACGGAACTTTAGGTGTTGCATTTGGTAATGATAATTACGAAAAAATAGTAAGTTATATGGAAAAATTATGTCATATAGCTAAACCATTTAAACTTCGTATAGAAGGTCCTGTAGATGTGGAAGACAGAGAAAAGCAAATGTTGGCATTAAGAGAAATTAGAAAATTAATAGATGAAAGAAATATTAATGTGGAAATTGTAGCTGATGAATGGTGTAATACACTGGAAGATATTAAATATTTTGCTGATAATAAAGCAGGTCATATTATTCAGATTAAAACTCCAGATTTGGGAGGTATAAATAATATAGTTGAGGCTGTTTTATATTGTAAAGAAAAAAATATAGGAGCTTATCAAGGTGGAACATGTAATGAAACGGATAACTCTGCTAAAATTTGTGCTCATATTGCAATGGCAAGTGGACCGGATCAAATTTTGGCAAAACCAGGTATGGGTGTTGATGAAGGTTACATGATTGTTTACAATGAAATGCAAAGAATTTTAGCGCTAAGTAAAGTAATAAATTATTAAGGGGATGGGTAATAAGATGAAAGAAGAATTTAAAATACTATCTTCTACAGCTATACTTGGATATGGTTTTCCAGAAGAATCATTTATAGAAGGAATGAAAAGAAAACCTAATGTTATTGCTGTAGATGCAGGTTCCACAGATCCAGGTCCTTATTATCTTGGAGCAGGAGAATCATTTACTGATAGAGATGCTGTAAAAAGAGATTTGGAGATAATGATTAAAAGTGGATTAAGTAATGAAATTCCTGTTATTATTGGTACAGCAGGAGGTAGCGGAGGAGAAATTCATTTAAATTGGTGCAAAGAAATAATTTATGAAATAGCAAAAGAAAATAACTATAATTTTAAACTAGCTCTAATACATTCAGAAATTTCTAAAGATAAGGTAAAAGAAGCACTAAATATTGGCAAAATTTCACCAATTGGGCCAGTACCTCAACTAAGTGAAGTAGATATAGAACAAACCACAAGAATAGTAGGTCAAATGGGAGTTGAACCTTTTATAGAAGCATTAAATGAAGGTGCTGATACAATATTAGCTGGCCGAACTTATGACCCATCTGTTTTTGCTGCTCCAGCTATTAAAGCAGGTTATGATAAAGGTCTTGCTCTTCATCTTGGCAAAATTTTAGAGTGTGCTGCCATATGTGCCACACCAGGAAGTGGTTCAGATTGTATGTTTGGATATTTAGGAGAAGATTATTTTAGACTAGAGCCACTTAATCCTAGAAGGAAGTGTACTACAGTTTCTGTGGCAGCTCATACGTTATATGAAAAAACAAATCCATATATTTTACCTGGTCCTGGAGGACATTTAGATCTAACAGAGTGTAGGTTTATTCAAGATAGTGAAAATATTGTTAAAGTATCAGGTAGCAAATTTATTGAGTCACTCAAATATACGGTGAAATTAGAAGGAGCTAAATTAATAGGCTACAGAACTGTATCTATTGCAGGAGCGAGAGACCCTATTATGATTGAAAAAATTGATGAAATAATTGAAGGTGTCAAAGACAGAGTTGAAGATAATTTTAAATCAAAGCAGTGGGAGTACTATCTTAATATTTCTATATATGGTAAAAATGGTGTAATGGGGAATATTGAGCCTAATCCTTCTACAGAAAAATCTCATGAAATAGGAGTGGTAATTGAAGCGGTAGCTAAAGATCAAAAAAAAGCAGATACGATATGTGCATTTGCTCGTTCATCTATGCTTCATTTTGGATACGAAAACAGAAAAGCCACAGCTGGAAATTTAGCTTTTCCATACTCTCCAAGTGATTTTCATGCAGGAAAAGTATACAATTTTAGTGTTTATCATTTGATGGAAGTTGATAATGGAGGGGATTTATTTACTATAGACTATGAAGAATTATAAAAATGGAGATGATGATTAATGACAAAGTTAGTTGATATTACAAATATTATTCGTAGTAAAAATTCTGGGCCATATGAATTAACTATGGATATAATGTTTAAAACCTTGGAAGATTATGAAAACGTATGTAGCAGTAAAATAATTAACGAAAAGTTAATTTGTGAATTATACAAAATAAACAAAGAAGATATTATTAATATTATAGAATTTAAGCCAGCTAATGCAATAAAAATAACAATAAAAAGACCTATTGCATCAGGTGACCTAGGCGAAACTGATGTTTATGGTGCTCAACAACATGCACCACTTCTAAGTATAGAATTTTAATTAAAATAAAGACAATTATTTATATATTATAAGTAATTGTCTTTATTTTTGTATTAAAGATACAAATTGATAATCTTATACATATATGCTAATATTTACATATAAGCTGACTCTAAAGACATGGTCTAAGGGGAAAGGGATTAGTGTTAAATATCTCTAATTTCTTAAGTGTTTTCTTATGAAGAGGCATCTAAAAATGTCAATATTTATCAGCTGAATAAATATTATTGGGGGTAAATTTATGAAAAAAATTTTTGCAGTACTTATGTCATTATTAATTACCTTAAGTCTTGCTGTAGGGTGTAGTTCTAAGAATAATGAGCAAGAAAGCAAAGCACCAGTTACAGTAAATGTGGGAGCACCAGATGGGCTACCAGCTATAGCAATTGCAAAATTGTCACAGGAAAATCCGGAAGTAAAAGAAGGCTACAAAGTTAAATACACTCTTGAAGCAACTTCTGATGCTTTATCCACTGATGTAATGAAGGAAGCTTTAGATATTGCCATAGTACCATCAAATATGGCTTCAATTGCTTACAATAAAACATCGAATTATCAAATTGCTGGAACAGTAGGTATGGGATCTTTTTATCTAGTAAGTAGTGATAAAGATGTAAGTGGATTAAACTCATCATTAGAGGGAAAAGAAGTAGGAAATATAGGTAAAGGATTGACTCCAGATATAACAGTTCAAGCATTATTAAAGGAACAAAAAGTTGATTCATCAGCTATTAAATTTAATTATTCTAATGAAGCTAGTGATTTAGTATCATTATTAGCAACAAATAAATTGTCAACAGGTATAGTACCAGAACCAGCACTTAGTGGATTACTTACAAAAAATCCTGATTTAAAGGTTATATGTGGTGTAAATGATACTTGGAAAGATGTATTTAAAAATGAAAATGGATACCCACAGTCAACTTTAATTGTTAAATCATCTTTTGCAAAAGAAAATCCTGAGTTTGTATCAAATTTCATAAAAACATTAGATGAAAATATAAAATATACAAATGAGAATCCTAAAGAGGCAGGAGAATTGGCTATTAAGTTTGGAGTAAATATAAAGGCAGCTTTATTAGTAAAAGCTATCGATAGAACTAATCTGAAGTTTATATCTATTGATGATTGTAAAGATGACTATACTAATTATTACAATAGTTTATCCTCTTTTAATCCTAAGGTGTTAGGTGGAAAAGTTCCAGATGAAAATATATATTATACACAAAAATAAATAGATTTTAAATTCCTTGCTAATATTTTAGTAAGGAATTTTTTATTACTTCCAATCTATTAATTTGAGTGAGTGGATTGAAGCCAAATTATATGGGATATTGTGTCAAAAAATATAAAAAACAATATATTAATATAGGAGGTGTTAATATGGGTAAAAAATATCTTATTGCCCTAGATGATGGTCATGGCATGGAAACACCAGGAAAGAGAACTCCACCACTAAAAAATGATTTGTATATAGATGGAAAGTTAATAAGAAAAAAAGGTGAAGTTATTAAAGAAAATGAGTTTAATAGAGCTGTTGTTAAATATTTGGAAAAAGCTTTAAAAAGATGTGGATTTGATGTATTGTTAGTTGCACCAGGAGATAGTGATGTACCTTTGAAAACTAGAGTTATTAGAGCCAACTCAGCTGGTGCAGATGCTTACGTTAGCAAACATTATAATGCAGTGGGAGAGAAATGGCAGAGTAAGGTGAAAGGTCCAGTAACAATAATACATTACAATTCCTCAAGCAAGTCAAAAGAATTGGCTAAAAATGTGCATGAAGAGCTTTGGAAACTTCATAAAGATTATAATTGTAAAAATTTTGGAGTTGGAAAAGATACAGATATTTCTGGATTTAGTTTGTATGTATTAAGAAACACAAAAATGCCTGCAATTCTTACTGAATCAGGATTTATGGATAATATGACTGAAGCTGTGAAAATGTTAGATCCTACATTTCAAAAATTAGATGCAGAAGGAACCTGTAAAGGAATATGCAAAACTTTCGGAGTAAAATATATTGATCCAAATAATGAAGAAAATGAAGATAAAAATGAAGATGAAAAAAATAATGAAGAATATTATACATCTGTAAAGTATATAAAAGTTAAGGTAAAAGAATTAAACATAAGAAACTCAGCATCCTGGGAAAAAAATGCAATTAGTGGAACTGTGAAAAAAAATGAAATATTTACAGTAGTAAAAAAAATTAAAGCAGGAAATAGTTATATGTATAAGCTAAAATCAGGATACTTTATTTCTGCAGATTCAAAATATGTGGAAAGTATTGTAAAGTAATTATTTATGATAAGCATTTATTTAAGGATAAATGCTTATTTAAGTATGATAAGGAATATATTAATTGTTATTAAATAATTTACCTGGGTATTGGGGAAAATAATTACAATATAATAAATCTGAGGTGATGAGATGAATAATAAAATGATTGATTTAAATCAAAAAAAACATGCTTATTTGACTAATAATTATGAGGATAGCTTTAGTAATTATGAGTGGAACAATGATGATATTCTAATGTTAGATGACTATGTGCCAATTAATGATGACTATAAAAATGAATATAGTAAAAAATACTCATTTCCACAAAAAAAAGGATTTACATTTAAGTAAAATAAATATAAATAATATATAAGTTATTAAATAAATACTTTGTTGACTTCAATAAAGTATTTTTAGATTGTCTTATGTTAGTATAATGATTTGTGCTAGAATAATAATGAAAATAAGAATAGGGAGATTGTTTGATATGAATGAAAATGTGCAATGGGTAAATGAAAAAAAAATAGAAAAAACTATAAATAATTTACAAAAAAATAATATTAAAGGCTATTATGCAAAAAGTAATGAAGAACTTATAAATATTATTAAAGATATTGCAAAGGAAGGTGAAATGGTATCTGTTGGGGGCTCTATGACTCTTTTTGAAACTAAAGTAATAGATTTGCTTAGAAGTGGAAGATATAACTTTTTAGATAGATATGAAGAAAACCTTACACCTGCTGATATGAAAGAAATATATAGAAAATCTTTTTATGCTGATACATATTTTTCATCTACAAATGCTATTACAGAAGAAGGAGAAATTTTCAATGTAGACGGAAATGGAAATAGAGTGGCTGCCATGCTATATGGGCCAGATAAAGTTATACTAGTAGTTGGGGTGAATAAAATAGTAAAAAGCATAGATGAAGCTGTAAATCGTAATAAAAATTTAAGTGGTCCTGCAAATGCAAAAAGATTAAATACTGCTACTCCTTGTGCAAAAGTAGGATATTGTATGGACTGTAAAAGTGATGATAGGATATGTTGTGAATATACAGTTATAAAAAGACAAAGAACTAAAAATAGAATGTATGTCATATTTGTAAATGATATATTAGGATTTTAACTGGAGGGAATATGAAAAAAGTTAAGTTTATTTATAACCCAAATTCAGGAGAACGAAGAATTTCTCATGAACTTGATAAGATAATAGAAGTATATCAACATTACGGCTATGTTGTAGTACCTTTTAGACTTTGCAAAAACAGATCAGTAAACGATGCTTTTTTTGACATAGAATTTAATTATGACCACATATTGATTTCAGGTGGGGATGGAACAGTAGATTTAATTTTAAATGCTATAAAAGCTTTAAATATAAATATTCCTATAGGAATTTTACCATGTGGTACTGCCAATGATTTTGCAAAAGCCGTAAATCTTCCTTTTGACGTAAAGGATGCAATTGAAAGAATTGTTAATACAAGACCTAAAAAAATTGATATTGGAAAAATTAATGATAAATATTTTATTAATGTGGCAAGTGCAGGAATGTTTACAGATGTATCTCAAAAAATTAATCCAGATTTTAAAAACTCCATCGGAAAAGTTTCATACTACTTAAAAGGTATTGAAGAAGCATTATATATGAGAAAGTTTAGTATTGAAGTGAAATCAAAGGAAGTAGAGTATGATGGAGACATGTACTTAATGTTAATTTTTAATGGAAAAACTGCTGGAAATATTAATCTTGCATATAAAGCTAAGGTAGACGATGGGTTATTAGATGTAATTATAGTTAAGAATGTTATGTTTCCTAATATTTTACCATTACTTAGAAGTATCTTAAAAGGTGAGCATCTTGAAGGATATAATAAAGATGAAATATTATATTTTAAAACAAATAAATTAAAAATAGATTGCAAAGATGACTTGATTACTGATATTGACGGAGAAAAAGGCCCAGATTTTCCTTTAGAGATTGAGTGTATTAAAGATGGAATACAATTATTGGGTTATTAAAATTTAAATAAAGTTATTTTGACAAAATGCATAATCATCAAAAAAAAGGTTAATATATATGTAGAGATTGATGAAGGTCAATCCAACTTAATCTAATCATAAATATGTGTGTTTGTGATTTCCTTGGGAGTTTAAGTATATTTGATATTTTTTAATATCCATCAAATATAATGAAGATACTAGATTCCTCAGCTACTATCGTGCAGATAGTTATGATTCAAAACCCAGGGATTGAAACAGTGACTAGTTTGCAAACTATGTTTGATGAAACAATTGAGGTAAGGGCTAAGTGAAAACTTTTGTCCTGGAAAAAGCACTGATTTGGAGACTATAATCCCCAAAATAGTGCTTTTTCTTTTGTCTTTAAAATCTATGTAATATTCTATACTAAATAAAAAAGACTATGAAAATCATAGTCTTTTTTATTATATTTAATTATTTTCCTGGCTTAAAAGAACTTTTAAGAGGAACTATTCTATTGAATACAAGTTTCTCTGGAGTAGTATACTTAGTATCTACTGAGAAGAAACCATTTCTAACAAATTGGAATTTGTCTAATGGTTTAGCATCCTTTATTGCAGTTGGTTCTACAAAACCTTGTAATACTGTAAGTGAATTAGGATTTATTTGGTCTAAGAAGTGTTTACCTTCATTTTCTGGAGCATCATCTAATATTAGTGGCTCAAATAATCTAAATTCAGCAGGAACAGCAGTTTTAGCATCTACCCAATGAACTGTACCCTTAACCTTACGACCAGTAAATCCTGAACCAGATTTAGTTTCTGGGTCATAAGTTCCGTGGATTTCTACCACATTACCATTTTCGTCTTTTATAACGTCTGTACATTTTACGAAGTAAGCACCTTTTAATCTAACTTCATTTCCTGGGAAGAATCTTCTGTATTTTGGTATAGGTTCTTCCATAAAGTCATCTCTCTCTATGTAAACTTCTCTACTAAATGGAACTTCTCTTGTACCAGCTTCTTCATTTTTAGCTATATTTTCAAGTTCTATCATTTCACTTTGATCTTCAGGATAGTTTGTTATAACTAATTTTAAAGGATTTAATATTCCCATAGCAAGTTGAGCCTTTGGTTGTAAGTCTTCTCTTAAGAAGTGATCAAATAATCTACTATCAACTTTAGAATCAGCTTTTGATACACCTATTTCAGCGCAGAAGTTACGTATACATTCTGGAGTATATCCTCTTCTTCTTACACCTGATATAGTAGGAAGACGAGGATCATCCCATCCATCAGCAATTCCTTCATCAACTAGTAATTTTAATTTTCTTTTACTCATTACTGTATTTGTTAAGTTAAGTCTAGCAAATTCAATTTGTCTTGGAATATTTTCCATTTCACATTCTCTAACAACCCAGTCGTATAAAGGTCTTTGATCTTCAAATTCTAGAGTACATATAGAGTGAGTTATTCCTTCTATAGCATCTTCTAGTGGGTGAGCAAATGAGTACATAGGGTATATGCACCATTTATCTCCAGTGTTGTGATGAGATGCATGAGAAATTCTGTATATAACAGGATCTCTAAAGTTTATATTAGGAGAAGACATATCTATCTTAGCTCTTAAAACTTTTTTACCATTTTCAAATTCACCATTTTTCATTCTTTCAAATAAATCTAAGTTTTCTTCTATAGATCTATTCCTATATGGACTATCAAAACCTGGCTCAGTTAAAGTCCCACGAGTCTCTCTTATTTCATCAGCAGATAAATCGTCCACGTATGCTTTACCTTTTTTTATTAAGATAATAGCTCTTTTATACATTTCATCAAAATAATCAGATGCAAAGTATAAGTTATTCCAATTAAATCCTAACCACATTACGTCTTCTTTTATTGAATTAACATATTCATCATCTTCTTTTAGTGGATTTGTATCATCAAATCTCATATTAACTGTTCCCTTTAATTCATTAGCTAATCCAAAGTTTAAGCAAATACTTTTAGCATGTCCAATATGTAAATATCCATTTGGCTCTGGCGGGAAACGAGTTATTATATGATCGTGTTTTCCTGATTCTAAATCGTCAACTATTATGTTTTTTATAAAATTATTTGAAATTGTTTCGTTTGACATATTTTTACCTCTCTATTCATTTTATTAATTTTAATATGTAATAAGTTCTATCATAATCATATTATTAATTTTAATTCAATATGGAAAAAAAATAAAGTATATTTATATATTTTGGTAGCTAATAACTATTATATTTAACATTATTAAACAAAATCAATATTTTTATTAAGATTATATAAAAAAAATTATATAATATTTCCAATTTTTTTAAAAGTATGTATAAAAGTACATATATTTTGTCCATTATTAATAATAATAAAGCTAAATATGAATTGAATGAATTTGAATATTATGATAAAATCAGAAGGTAAGAAAATTGGGGGTGCAGAAATGAGAAAAATTTATATAGTAACAACTTATACGGGAACTCTCTTATCTTATTTAATAAGAAAAGTTAGTAAAAGTCCCTATGCTCATATTTCTTTATCTTTAAATGAAGATTTATCACCCATGTATTCATTTGGGAGATTAAATCCTAAAACACCTATATTTGCAGGTTTTGTAGAAGAAAATATAAATGAAGGCTTATATGAAATAAAGCAAAATGCGCTATGCCGAGTATATTCATTAAATGTTGATTATTATAGTTATGAAAAATTAGTAAAAAATATAATGAAAGTAAACAGCAATAGAAATAGATATAATTATGATGTTAAAGCTTTAGTATATTTATCATTTAATAAATCAAGAGAAAAAGAATATAGATATGTATGTTCACACTTTGTGGCAGATATGCTTTATAAAAGTGGTATTAATATATTTGATAAGTCGCCATCACTAGTGAAGCCGGAGGACTTTTATAATAACCAAAATCTTAATTTAGAATACGAAGGATTATTATGTAATTATAATATTAAAAATGAAAGAAATATGCTAAGTCATATGACTTGTTAAAAATTACCATATATTACTATGGTAATTTTTTATTTTCTATTATATATTATTTATTAATCTAAACATGTAAAAAAAAGGTTATAATAGTAATAAGAGGTATAATGGAAAGGAGAAAAAATGAAAAAAATATTTAAAACTTATGGGATAGCTTTATTAATAGTAGCTATTTATGCATTTGTAAAACTACCAGTACTGAGGTTTGATTTCACATCAGGATTTACAATGCTAATTTTATTCTTTGTTTTAGCTGGTGTTCTTGACATGATGCTTGATAGAGGAGAAAGAACATCTAAAAGTGCAAAAAATAACTTTTTAATAGCAGGTGTTTTGTTAGTTGTAATTATTATTATTCCATTCTTTGTAACATCTCCTATATTTAGAGCTAGTTCTTATAAAGACTTACTTGGAAAAGTAGAGGAAAGTGTTTTTACAGAAGATGTGAGTCCAGTAAGTGTGGATAAAATTAGAATTGTAGACAAAGATATGGCAATAAAATTAGGAGAAAAAAAACTTGGGGAAATACCAGCAATAGGAAGTATATCTAAAGTTGGTGACTACTCAATACAAAGTGTTAAAGGGGAATTATATTGGATTGCACCTCTCGTGCATAGAGATATTATAAAATGGATAACTAATTTAGAGGGTACTAATGGTTATATTATGGTATCAGCAAGTGATCCGCAAGACGTGAGATTAGTTCAAAACCTTGATGGGAAACAACTTAAAATAGTATATCAAGAAGAAGCATATTTCTTACAAGATTTACATAGACATGTTTATCTAAATGGTGGTATGAAATATGGTATGACTGATTTTAATTTTGAAATTGATGACAATGGAAAGCCTTATTGGGTTGTAACTTTATATGAACATGCTGTTGGATATGGAGGATCAAATGCAGTAGGAACAGCTATTGTGGATGCTCAAAGTGGAGATGTTAAAATATACTCAATTAAAGATACACCGAAGTGGGTAGATAGAATACAACCAGAAAGCTTTATAGTGGACCAAATAAATAATTGGGGACTATATGTAAACGGATTTTTAAATTCAGTAATATCTGAAGAAGGTGTATTACTACCATCAGAGGGAACTTCCTTAGTATATGGAAAAGATGGAAAATCATATTGGTATACAGGAATTACTTCGGCAGGAGCAGATGAATCAACAGTAGGATTTATGTTAGTTGATTCTAGAACAAAGGAATCAAAATTGTATATGCAAACTGGAGCAACAGAAACTGCAGCTATGACAACTGCAGAAGGAAAAGTACAAGAAAAAAATTATAAAGCAACTTTCCCAGTTATGTATAATATTCTTGGAAAGCCAACATATGTGCTAGGCTTAAAAGATAAGGCTGATCTTGTAAAAATGGTAGCATTTGTATCTGTTGAAGATTATAGCATAATAGGAATGGGAGATACAAAAGAAGATGCCTATAAAAATTATAAAGAAGCATTAGAATCTAAAGGGAACGATATTGATTTTAACACAAGTGAAAACTTACAAAAAGTAGAAGGAACTGTATCTAGAATAAACCAAGATGTAAAAAGTGGAAACACAACATATTATATTACATTAAAAAATAATAAAGAATTAATATTTACAGGGACATCAAAAATATCTTCAGAGCTACCTTTAACAATGGTAGGAGATAAGGTAAGTATATCTTATGATAAAACAGATTCAAATATAATAAGCATTGCAGAGTTTGATAATATTAATATTGGAAAAACAGAAAAAACTGCAAATAAAGAAGAAAATAGTGAAAAAATTGATAATAAAGAAAAAACTGAGTAATATAAAATAGAATATATTAACAAAAAAAGGAAGAAAATTTTAATCTTCCTTTTTTTATTTGTAAATTTTATTAAGTGATTTTAATATAATATAGTACAACTTGGTAAAAACAGCTTCAAGGAGATTGACTATGGTGGGATTAGAAAAAGATATTTTGTATTTAGTAAGTAGAGTAAGATGCGTCACAGAAAATCAAGTGGGAAAAGTATTTAATAGTAAAAAAAGAAATGGCAAAAAACCCCTAAAGAGGACATTGAGAAAAATGTGTAATGATTATACTTTGAGAAAGTTTCCATGTAATGTTAACTATACAAATTTTAAAGATAATTCAGGAGTTTATTATCTAAATGGAAGTAATATTGAAAAGGGAAAGAGTTTAACAAAAATGTTACTAGGTTCTGAAATTGCAATTAGATTAAATAGTGCAGGATATGAAACTGTTAGATTTTATAGAAATGCAAAAGTAGGAGATGAAACTTATGATATATTTATAGAATATATAAATCCCTATGGAGAAAGACTACAAGTATTAATAGACATTGAACTGGATGAAAGCTTTAGATGTTCAAAGTATAGCAATATTTCTAATGATATTGATAACTCGACCATACCATTTTTTATGGTACCAAAGGTTATTGTTATATCTTCTAGAGAACAAAAGCATAATAAGTGTAATATTAATGAACATATATATTTCTTAGATACATCTTTGAATAGATTATTTAATTATTTGTAAAATAAATAAATAGTTTTATGATTTTTATTGCATCTTAAAGTATGTTATGCTATTAATATATTATTAATAAAAAAAGATAAGAACCTAAGGTAGAGGCGCTGTACTTAATAGTACTAACATATAGCTGGCAAGCAATTATATGTTAGGAAAGGAATTACAGCCGAAGGTAGCTTATAGGCATATAAGCTATCTGGACTTATGCAAAACATGTATAAGGCTGTCACTTTTATTCGTAAGAGCAATGTAGCAACAGATCTGTTTTTAAGGTCGTTGGCGACATGAGCGAAGCGAATTTTTTCTAAGTGTTGAGCTACAAGGTTTACTATGGCTAATTTTAACGTCCAAAGTATACCTTTGGGCGTTTTATTTTTTTTTATGCAATTTCATAATTTAAGGGGTGGTAATAGTGAGCAAAGTAGTTGTTCAAAAGTATGGTGGAAGTTCTGTATCTAGTACTGAAAAAATTAAGCTTATTGCAAGTAAATTAATAGAAAGAAAAAAGAAAAATGCTAAGATTGTTGTTGTAGTTTCAGCTATGGGAGATACAACTGACGATTTTATAAGTTTAGCAAAAGACATAACTAAATCTCCAGACAAAAGGGAACTGGATGTGTTAATGTCTACTGGTGAAATGATATCTGCATCTTTATTATCAATGAGTTTAAACTCTTTAGGATGTGAAGCAGTGAGTTATAATGCTTATCAATTAAATATTAAAACTAGTGGACTTCATGGAAAATCATTAATAGATGATATCGATGTTAGTAAAATAAATGAAAGTTTAGATGGTGGGAAGATTGTAATAGTAACAGGATTTCAAGGTTTAAATGATGAAGGAGATATAACTACTTTAGGAAGGGGAGGCTCAGATACTTCAGCTGTGGCTTTGGCTGTAAAATTAGAAGGAATTTGTGAAATATATACTGATGTTGATGGTATCTATTTTACAGATCCAAGAAAATTTAGTGAAGCTAAAAAAATAAAAGAAATCGAATATGAAGAAATGTTGGAATTGGCAAGTTTAGGGGCCCAAGTAATGCATTCGAGAAGTGTGGAGTTGGCACAAAAATATAATGTGGAGTTATATGTAGGATTATCTTGTAGTGATATTAAAGGAACATACATAAGGGGGAATAAAGAAATGAAATTAGAGGATAAAGTTATTACAGGTCTTGCAACTTGTGATGAAGATGCAGCCATAACAATAGTAGATATAAATATGGAAGATGTATCTAAATTATTTGAAAAAATAGCTGTAGATGGAGTTAGTATTGATATGATAAGTCAGACAGCGCCATTTAATGGGAAAGTAAATGTGTCATTCACTATACCAAAGGATGATTTAATGGAATGTGAACAAATAGTTGGTTGCTTTGTACCAAGGGATAGTATTGTTATAGATGAACAAATAACAAAGTTTTCTTTAGTAGGTCTTGGCATGAAAAATACTAGTGGTGTTGCTTCGAAGGTGTTTAAAATATTTAGTGATAATAACATAGCTGTAAAATTAATTACGACATCTGAAATAAGAATTACATGTGCAATAAACTCTTCTTCGAAAGAAGTGGCAATAAGAGAAATAGCAAAAGAATTTAATTTATAAAATAGGAGGATAATATGAAACTTCATGGCACAATGGAAATAAAAGATAGTAATTTATACATAGGTGGGGTAAGTGCACTAGATTTAGCAAAAAAATACGAGACACCTCTTTATGTATTTGATGAGGAATTAATTAGAAATAATTGCAAAGAATATAATAAATATTTTAAGGTTAAAGAAAATAATAATAAAATTGCATATGCAGGGAAAGCTTTTTTACCTAAATATATGTGCAATCTAATAGATGAAGAAGGATTATATTTAGATGTTGTTTCTGGCGGAGAATTATTTACAGCTTATAAATCTAATTTTCCTATGGAGAAAATATTATTTCATGGAAATAACAAAACAATAGATGAGATTAGAATGGGTGTTGAGTTAGGTGTAGGAGTGTTTGTAGTAGATAATTTCTATGAATTAGATATATTAGAAAAGCTTTGTAAAGAAAAAAATATGATACAAGACATATTTTATAGAGTAACTCCTGGTATCGATGCGCATACTCACAAATATATTAGAACAGGTCAAATAGACTCTAAATTTGGTTTTGCATTGACAAATGGTGATTTTTATATGGCAGTAGAAAGATTAAAAGAATATAAAAATGTAAAATTAATTGGTATTCATGCTCATATTGGTTCGCAAATATTTGAGGTAGAACCTTATGAAGAAGAAGTTGATGTTATGTTTAACTTGGTAAAAAAATTAAAATATGAATATGATATAGAAATAAAAGAGATAGACTTTGGTGGTGGTATAGGTGTTTACTATACTAAGGAAGATAAGCCTAGAAGTATTAAAGAATTTTGCGAGAAAATTATAAATAAATGCAATGAAAAATGCAAAGAATTAAATATGAAGATGCCTACTCTTATATTAGAACCAGGTAGATCTTTAGTTGCAAATGCTGGAAGTACTTTATATTCTATTGGATCAATTAAAAATATTAAGGATGTAAGAACTTATGTAAGTGTAGATGGTGGGATGACTGATAATATAAGACCTTCTTTATACCAAGCAGGGTATGAATGTGCTATTGTAAATAAAATGAATAATGAAAAATCTGAACATAAGGTAACTATTGCTGGAAAATGTTGTGAAAGTGGAGATATTTTAATATCAAATACTAGTATATTAAATATCGAAAGTGAAGATGTATTAATAACAACGTCTACAGGAGCTTACGGATACTCTATGGCATCAAACTATAATAAAATACCTAAAAATCCAGTTGTATTTGTAAATAAAGGTAACGATAAATTAATATGTAAAAGACAAAGTTATGAAGATTTATTGTCTTTAGAGTTATAGAATAAAAAAGTTCTTTACTACTAAAAAAGTAAGGAACTTTTTTATATTAAAAATAAAATTGTATAAATACTTATTAATGTATAAATATAATTATATGAGATTTTATGATGTGCAAAATTAGTGTTTATGATAAACTATATTATACAACAGGGAGGATTTTCATGAAAAAGAAATTATTATTAATATTAGTTTTAATAACTGTTTTGACAGGTGGATGTAGTAAAATAACTGGAAAAAGTTCTTTAATAAAAGGACAAGAAAAACTTGAAAATCATAAATATGGTGAGGCCTTAACTTTATTATCTCAAGCCTTAAATGAAGATTCAGAAAATGAGTCAGCTAGAGCAATGTATATGCAAGCAAGAAGGATGCAAAATGCAGAGAATTACGAGAAAAAACATGATTATGAGAAAGCAATAAAAGAACTGGATTCAATTGTAAATATAAATGCAGGTTCTAAACAAATTAAGAGAGAATCAATAAATAAAAAAGCAGAACTTGAAAAATTACAAAAAACTGCTGAAAAAGAAGCTTTAGAAAGAAAAGAAAATGCAAAAAAAGCTTCTGAAAAAGACATTAATAAATTAGAATCAGAAATGATTTACAATAATAAGAAAAAAGAAGAAGAAAAGAAAAAACAAGAAACTGAGGAAAGTAATAAAGAGGAATTAAGAAAAGATCCTATAAAAGAAGAAACTGAAGATAAAAAAGATAATTCACAAACAAACACAGACCCACAATTAAAAGATACAAGTGATAATAAATAAGTAGATAAAGCTAATTATAAATAAACTGCCGTATGCAGTTTATTTTTTTATTTTATAGGAAATATAAATAATAGATAAAAATATCTTGTGAAAATTTGTCACATATATTAGTATTTACTATGGACAAAAAAATAATTAAAGGAGTAAATATGAGAATAAACAAATATATAGCTTCTTGTGGAGTAGCATCTAGAAGAAAAGCTGAAGAACTTATTTTAAATAAAAAAGTAAAAGTAAATGGAAAGTTAATAGAAGAATTATCTTTTCAAGTTGATGAGCAAATAGACACTGTGGAAGTTGATGGAGTAAAAATATCTCTTGACTCAAATTTAGTATATATATTATTAAACAAACCAGAAGGATACATAACAACAGTTAAAGACCAATTTGAAAGGCAAAGTGTAATAGACTTATTAAGTGATATAAAAGAAAGAGTATTTCCTGTGGGGAGATTAGATTATGAAACAAGTGGCCTTTTATTGCTTACTAATGACGGTGATTTAACGTATAAATTAACTCACCCTAAACACGAAATTGACAAGACATATATTGCTATGGTGAAAGGTCAGTTAAGTGAAGAAGAAATTAGAAATTTTAAATCTGGTCTATATATAGAAGATTATAAAACCGCATCAGCTAAAATTAAAGTTGTATATTATGATAAAAATAAAGATATATCTAAGTTAGAAATAAAAATACATGAAGGTAAAAATAGACAAGTAAGAAAAATGTGTAAAGCTATAAATCACCCAGTACTTAGACTTAAAAGGGTAGCTATGGGTAAAATAACTTTAAAAGACTGTAAAATAGGTGAATACAGATATTTAACAGAAGAAGAAATAAATTATCTTAAAAATATATAGAGGTAGATTATGTTAAGAGCAAAATATATAAATAAAATAACTGAAGTAAACAAAATATTTTTAGAGAAAATTATTGAAAAAGGCCATGTAGTAATTGATGCTACAATGGGAAATGGGTATGACACAGTATACTTAGGAAATTTAGTCGGAGAAACGGGGAAAGTATATGCATTTGATGTTCAAGAAGAAGCTCTAACTTCTACAAGAAAAAAAGTTATAAGAGATAATATGGAGGATAGAGTTGAACTAATTCTAGATGGACACGAAAACTTAGATAAATATGTTAAAGAAGACGTAAGTTGTGTAGTATTTAACTTAGGGTACTTACCAAGGGCGAAACACATGGTTATTACGAAACCAGAGACTACTTTAGAAGCCATCAAAAAAAGTTTAGAATTATTAAAAGCAAATGGCGTAATAAGTATAGCTGCATATATAGGACATGAAGGTGGCCTTGATGAAAAAAATTACATATGTGAATACTTAGACAATTTAGATCAAAAACAATACAATGTATTGCGTATGGAGTTTACAAATCAAATAAATAATCCACCGCAACTTATTCTAGTAGAAAAAAAAGGTTAAGAAATATATAATTTTGCTGCCTTATAAAAAATATATTGAACAATGAAAAAATGAAATAATATTTTATAACTTAATATAAACAGTGGTATAATTAAGTTATAAGTATGAATAATTTACAAATACTTCATATTTTTCACAAAAGAAAGAGGAGCATATTATGGAATTTACAAATAATATAAATGATAGTAAACAATTAATTTCAATTATACAATCTCGTTATCCTAAAATGAGTAAGGGGCAAAAACTTATAGCCCAATATATTATTAAAAATTATGATAAAGTAGCGTTTATGACTGCAAGTAAACTTGGGGAAACTGTAGGTGTTAGTGAGTCTACTGTGGTAAGGTTTGCTAATGCTTTAGGATATCCAGGATACCCTAAATTACAAGATGCATTACAAGAGTTAATAAAAAATAAATTAACAACAGTACAAAGGGTCGAAATGGCCAATGATGACTATTCTGATGATGCAACAATACTAAGTAAGGTTCTAAAAAGTGATATAGATAATATAAGAGGAACTTTGGAAGAAATTGATGCAAAAGCTTTTAAGGATGCTTCAGAAGAAATATTAAAAGCCAGAAAAATATATATTTTAGGTATGAGAAGTTCTCACGTTATAGCTCAATACCTAGGATTTTATTTAGATTTAATATTAGACAATGTTCATGTAATAAGACTAGACATGGGAGACGTTTTTGAACAAATAGTTAGAATAAACGAAGAAGATGTAATAATAACATTTAGTTTTCCTAGATATTCTAAAAAATCATATCAAGTTGTTGATTATGCTAAAAATAAGGGAGCTCATATAATATCAATTACGGATAGTTATTTTGCGCCAGTAGCATGTTTATCTGATAATACTCTTTTAGTAAAGAGTAATATGGCGTCATTTGTTGACTCTTTAGTTCCTGCTATGACTGTAGCCAACGCACTTGCCATATCTGTTGGTATGAAAGAGAAAGAAGAAATAAAAAAATACTTCGATGACTTGGAAAAAATATGGAAACAGTATTCTATATATGAATAAAATTAATTAACTCATAGCAGCAACCATATGTATTTGTTATAATTTCAACAAATGCGTTGTTTAGAATTTTGAATTTATTAAAAAACTTATTGACATATAATTAGAAAATGAATAATATTATTAATAAAAATATGATAAATTCATTGAAGAAGAGAGTAAGATAAATTAAATTAATAGAGAGCCGGGAATGGTGGAAGCCTGGCAAGGAAATTTATTCTGAAAAGAGCTTTGGAGAAGGTTATTAGAAAAGAAAGTACAATAATCGGTTGTCCGCCTTAACAATTAGAGTGGTAACACGGTAAAATATAGTCTTTTGGTGTAAAAGCCAAGGGACTTTTTTAGTTCTCAAAAATTATATTTTATAATTATTACTTTAATTTAAGTAATATCTTAATAATTAGAGTGGTGCCGCGGATATTCGCCTCTTAGTTTATAACTAAGGGGCTTTTTATTTTATTTAAAAGGGGAAAATGTAATGAATAAAATTAGCTTGATATAAGATACAGCTAAGGTGCTAGGAAGATATTATAATGGAATCGAGTTTAGAGGATATAAGCAAGAAACAGTGGAGATACTAGCTAAATACTAAGGAGTACCAGTGTACAATGGCTTAACAGACACATATCATCCTACACAAATGTTGGCTGATTTACTTACTGCAACAGAATATGTAGATAAGTCATTTGATAAAATAAAATTTGTTTATGTTGGTGATGCAAGAAATAATATGGGAAATTCTTTGATGATTGGATACGCTAAACTGGGTATGAATTTTGTGTCTCTTGCACCAAAAGAATTATGGCCAAATAAAGATTTGTTAGAAGAAATGAAAGAAGTTGCTTCTAAATCTAAAGGAAGTATAACATTAACAGAAAGCATAGCAGATGTTTGTGGGGCAAAAATGATTTTTATGAAGGATAATAATTTTTACTATACTTTTTTCATATGCAAATTAAAGTGATTACTTTGTAAACTTAGATAAGTAAATACTGTTTATAATAATTAGAAAAGTTACAGTATATTAAAATAAATTAAGCAAATTGAAAAATCAAACATAAAATACTTTGATTTTTAATGAATTATGCAAGAATAAAAAAAAATAATGCAAAAAACAGAAAATCGTATTATAATTAAATTAAATTTGAATGACTAATAAGCTGCAAATATAGATAGACTGTTGAAAAGGTAATTTTACGTTATTTTATAAAATTGAAAAAAATAAAACGAATCATGCAAATGTAATTAAAGGGGGAACCGAATATGTGTGTGCTAGATAAGATAAAAGAAAAAGAAATAAAAATTGTAGATACTACTCTTAGAGATGGTGAACAAACTGCTGGAGTTGCATTTGCCAATCATGAAAAAGTGACTATAGCGCAAACTTTAAGTGATATGGGCGTTGACCAATTAGAAGTTGGAATACCTACTATGGGTGGTGATGAAAAGGCAACAATAAAGGCAATATGTAAAAGAGATTTAAATTCTAGTATTATGGCTTGGAATAGAGCAGTAATTACAGATATAGAACAGTCAATTGACTGTGGCGTTGATGCAGTAGCCATATCTTTATCTGTTTCAGATATTCATATTGAGCATAAACTTAAAAAATCTAGACAGTGGGTTTTAGACAATATGTATAATGCAGTGACTTATGCGAAAAAGAATGGATTATATATATCTGTTAATGGAGAAGATGCTTCTAGAGCTGACACAGATTTTTTAATTGAATTTATTAATTTAGCAAAAGAAGCAGGAGCAGATAGATTTAGATATTGCGATACAGTGGGAGTTATGGAACCTTTTACAATAAGAGAAACAATAGAAAAAATACACAAAGCTACAAACTTTGATATAGAAATGCACACACATAATGACTTTGGTATGGCTACGGCCAATGCTATAGCAGGAATTGTAGGCGGGGCAAATCATATAGGAGTAACAGTTAATGGTTTAGGAGAAAGAGCAGGAAATGCTGCTTTAGAAGAAGTTATTATGGCTCTAAAATTTGTTTATGGATATGAAACTGATATTGATACTATAAGATTTAGAGAAATTTCAAAATATGTTTCCCAAGCATCTGGCAGACAGTTACCTGATTGGAAAGCTATAGTTGGAACAAATATGTTTAGACATGAATCAGGAATACATGCTGATGGTGCAATGAAAAACCCTAAAAACTATGAAGCTTTTGATCCGAGTGAGGTAGGTTTAGAAAGACAAATTGTAATAGGAAAACATTCAGGCAAAGCTGCTATAGTTAATAAGTTTAAAGAATATGAGATAGAGCTTTCTAAAGAAGAATCAGAAGTTATGCTAGAACTTATAAGACAAACTTCTGTTAGAATGAAGAGAAACTTATTTGATAAAGAACTTGTAGAAATATATAAAGATTTAAAAAATAATAGAAGTGTTATTTAAGTTTCATGAATTTTATTAGTGAATATGGGAGGATATACAGTGGGAGATAATTTAACGTATAAAATATTGAAAAAACATTTAGTTGAAGGAGAATTAAAAGCAGGAAATTTTGTATCAATAAAAATAGATCAGACTTTAACTCAAGATTCAACAGGTACAATGGCTTATTTGCAACTGGAAGCTATGGATATTGAGAAGGTGAAGACTAAAAGAAGTGTGGCATTTGTAGATCATAATATGTTGCAACAAGGATTCGAAAATGCTGATGATCATAAGTATATTCAAACAGTTGCAAAAAAACATGGAATATATTTTTCTAAACCAGGCAACGGAATATGTCACCAAGTATTCTTAGAAAGATTTTCCACACCAGGAGATACATTATTAGGGTCGGATAGTCATACGCCAACGGCAGGTGGTGTGGGTATGATTGCCATTGGAGCCGGCGGATTAGATGTAGCACTTGCCATGGCAGGTAATGCTTATAATATTAAGGCGCCAAAAGTTGTAAAGGTAAACTTAATTGGTAGACTTCCATACATGACTTCATCTAAAGATATTATTTTAGAAGTTTTAAGACAATGCAGTGTAAAAGGTGGAGTAGGAAAAGTATTTGAATACAGTGGAGAAGGTGTAAAATACTTATCTGTTCCACAAAGATCTACAATAACAAATATGGGTGCAGAACTTGGAGCCACGACTTCAATTTTCCCAAGTGATGAAAAAACTTTTGAATTTTTCAAAGAACAAGGAAGAGAAGATGATTATAAAGAATTAGGTCCTGACGAAGATGCTACATATGATGAAGAGATCATAATAGATTTAAGTGAGTTAGAGCCATTAGCTGCTATTCCACATTCTCCAGATAATGTGAAAAAAGTAAAAGATTTGGGAAAAATAAAAGTGGATCAAGTGGCAATAGGAAGCTGCACTAATTCATCTTATGAAGATTTAATGAAGGTATCACAAATTCTAAAAGGTAAAAAAGTTCATGAAGAAGTAAGTTTAGTTATAGCACCTGGTTCTAGACAAGTAATGGAGATGTTATCTAGAAATGGAGCTTTAGGAGATATAATTAGTGCTGGGGCAAGAATACTAGAAAACTCATGTGGACCATGTATAGGTATGGGTCAATCACCAGGAACTAATAGTGTATCTCTTAGAACTTTTAACAGAAATTTTTATGGAAGAAGTGGAACTTTATCAGCTGACATATATTTAGTTAGTCCTGAAGTAGCAGCAGTATCAGCTATAAAGGGTGAACTTACAGATCCAAGAGAAATGAAAGTTGATTTTAAAGATTTAGATATTAAGAAGTTTATAATAGACGATTCTATGATAATTAGTCCTGTGGAAGATTTTAATAAGGTGGAGGTAGTAAGAGGACCAAATATAAAACCTTTTCCTTTAAACACTGCTTTAGGAGAAATAGTAAATGGAAAGGTAGTATTAAAAGTTGAAGATAATATAACAACTGACCACATTATGCCATCAAATGCAAAATTGCTACCGTTTAGAAGTAATATACCTTATTTATCTAATTATTGTTTTAATACTGTAGACGAAGAATTTCCTAAAAGAGCAATAAAAAATAATGGTGGATTTATAGTTGGAGGAGATAATTACGGTCAAGGTTCTTCAAGAGAACATGCAGCACTAGCTCCTTTATATTTAGGAATAAAAGGAGTACTAGTAAAAAGTTTTGCAAGAATTCACAAAGCTAACTTAATCAATAGTGGAATAATACCAATGGTATTTGAATGTAATGAAGATTATGAAAAAATAAGTTTAGAAGATGAATTGGAGATTTGTGATTTATATAATGGTTTAATAGAAAATAGAGTAAAAATAATAAACCATAGTAAAAATGAAAGTTTCTACGTAAAAGTTGAATTATCACCGAAAGAAGTAGAGGTTGTAAAAGCTGGAGGTAAATTAAACTATACTAAAAACTTACTTGAAAAAGTAACTTGCTAAAATAATAATTTTATATAAAGAAAAGACCTTGGTTATATGAATGAAAGGAATTTTACTGGAGGAGATAATGAAATGTATAAAGTAACGTTAATACCAGGAGATGGAATAGGTCCAGAAGTTACAAAAGCCATGGTTAAGGTTGTAGAAGCTTCAGGAGTTAAAATAGATTGGGAGGAAGTAGAAGCTGGTGAAGCTCTTATTGAAAAATATGATACTGCTATTCCAGATCATGTTATAGAATCAATAAAAAAAAATAAAATAGCAATAAAAGGTCCTATCACAACACCTGTAGGCAAAGGCTTTAAAAGTGTAAATGTTGCACTAAGACAAAGTCTTGATTTATATGTAAACTTAAGACCTATAAAAAGTTTTAAAGGAATAAAGTCAAGATATGAAGATGTAGATTTAGTAATTGTTAGAGAAAACACTGAAGATTTATATGCAGGAATTGAACATAAAATTGGAGACTATGGAGCAGAAAGTATAAAGCTGATAACAAAGCCAGCATGTGAAAGAATTTGCGAATTTGCCTTTCAATATGCAAAGAATAATAATAGAGAAAAAGTAACAGGTGTTCATAAAGCAAATATAATGAAGCTTAGCGATGGATTATTTTTAAACACTTTTAAAGAAGTTAGTGAAAAATATGATGTAAATTCAGATGACTTAATTGTAGATGCAGCTGCTATGAACCTTGTTCTAAATCCAGAAAAATATGATGTAATGGTAATGCCTAATTTATATGGAGATATACTATCTGATTTATGCTCAGGCTTAGTTGGTGGACTGGGAATAATTCCTGGGGCAAATATAGGTAAGGATTATGCAGTATTTGAAGCAGTGCATGGTTCTGCACCACAAATTGCAAATCAAAATATAGCTAATCCTACAGCCATAATTCAATCAGCTATTATGATGCTAAAATATTTGGGAGAAGTAGAATATGCTAAAAAAATAGAATGCGGTCTAGAACAAGTATTTTTGAAAGGAGAAAAGCTAACAGTAGATTTAGGTGGAAATGCCAGTACAGATGAATTTACAGAAGAAATAATTAAATATTTATAATACTTAATAAAAGTTCTTTCATAAAATATGGAAGAACTTTTATTTTTACACTATTATAATTTTAAAATAAAGTCAAACCTTAAAGGGGGAAAAGATGTTTTTAACAGTTTTAGTTGATAATAATACCATAATTGATGAATATTACATAGGTGAGCCAGGTCTTTCTTTTTATATTGAAGATGATAATACAAAAATATTATTTGATTGTGGATATTCAAATGTATTTATTGAAAATATGAAAAAATTAAGTTTAAGTACAGATAATATTGATGTTTTGGTAATTTCCCATGGACATGATGACCATGTGGGAGGAATTAAATATTTAGCACAGACAAAGTTAAATCAAAATTTAAAAATAATAGGACACAGCTTAGCTTTTAATAAAAAAATAAAAAATAATCAGTGTATATCATCACCTTTAGATATAAATGAAATAAAAAATATGGGGGAAGTTAAGTTAAGTAAAGAACCTATTAAAATAAGTGAAAATATTTATTTTTTAGGAGAAATTCCAAGCACTATTAATTTTGAACCTAGATATCCTATTGGAGAGATAGAAATAGATAATAAGTATGAAAAAGATTATATTTACGATGATACTGCATTAGTCTATAAAGGAAAAGAAGGTTTATTTATTATTGTAGGATGTTCTCATAGTGGAATTTGCAATATAATAGAATATGCTAAAAAAGTATGTAATGATAATAGAGTGATTGGTATAATAGGAGGAACTCATTTATGTGAATATAATGATAGAACAAAGAAGACTTTAGCATATTTTAATGATAATAACATTAATAAACTATACCTGTGTCACTGTACATCTTTTGAGGTGAAAAGTTATATTCACAGTAGTATTCCGATAATAGAAGTTGGTGTAGGTTTAAAATTAGAAATTAATTAATTATAATAATAAGGCCATTGGTTTACTACACAATGGTTTTATTAAATTTTGTGAAAAGAAAAAATTATTATATTTAGAAATAATATAGACTTAATTCAATACTAAAACTTATAATATAATAAGATATGTAGAACCTATCCATTGTATATTAGAATTATAAGTGCCTAGTAGGAAATAATTAAATTAAAATAAAACAGGAGAAAATATGAAAGAAAAATACTATGACAAATTATTAAATATAAACACAATAGGAAATCAAAACTGGAAAAGCACATCAACTCATAATCATCCTTATGAGCCCACATTATATATAGCACTAGAAGAATTATTTCAAAATTATAAACTAAATGAAAATGATCATATAGTAGATTTTGGATGTGGAATGGGAAGATTAATTTTCTATATAAATTATAATTTCCAATCTTATGTTACAGGTGTTGAAATTAATGAAAGATATTATGAAGAGGCTTTAATAAATAAAATTAACTATGAAAAGAAAAATAAAAAATATATGCACAAAATAAATTTTTACTGTGACTTAGCTCAACAATATGAAATTTCTTATTTAGAGAATAAGTTTTATTTCTTTAATCCTTTTTCTATTCAGATTTTTTCAAAAGTTATTGATAATATATTGAAGTCTTTTGAAAATAATATGAGAGACATAGACATAATTATGTATTATCCTTCTAATGAATATCTAGATTTTCTAGATTACAAAACACCATTTATATTGAATAAAGAAGTTAACTTAAAAGAACTATACGTAAAAGACCCAAAAGAAAAATTTGTTATATACAGTTTAAAATGCTAAAGTTATAATATATAAGTTTTAAAACAATATTTGTACTTAAGGGGTAGTTATGGGAAAAGATTCAAGAGTTAGGTTCATTTTTCGAACTATATTGTTAATTATATTTATTATGCTATTTATAGTAGATAAAAATAAAATAATGAGTATATTGAATTACAAAATAATATATAACATAAAAATATATCATTTAATTTGGTTATACTTAATGATAGAAACGATAATTTTGATTATTCCATATACGAATAATCATTCTTATAATGGTAAATTATTTTTGAAACATTATACACCAGTAGAAAACCATGATGAGAAAAAGTTACATAAATATATTAATAAAAACAATAAACATGCTAGAAGTGTATTTGTGGCATGGATAGTTTTAAATGTGGTACTATTCATAATTTATTATAATTATAGTCTAAGTGAACCATATATATTTTTAGTTTTTATGATTTATTACTGGACTGATATGTTTTGTGTTAACGTATGGTGTCCTTTTCATAAATTATTCTTTAAAAGTAAATGCTGCAATGAATGTAGAATATATAACTGGGATCATGTTATGTTTTGCACACCATTATTACTTATAAAAAGTTTTTGGTCTTACAGTTTATTTTTACTATCTTTCTTTGCATTTATACAATGGGAATATATGATAAAAAAACATCCTGAAAGATTTTCACCTTTGACAAATCAAAAACTACAGTGTAAAGGTTGTAATTACAATTGCAGATTTAATAAAATGAAGTACTTAAGAAGTAAAAATTATATTAGTAAAAAAGAGGTTTAAAATGAGTATAAAAAAGACAGTATTAATAACAGGAGCTTCAAGAGGAATAGGAAGAGAAATGGCAAAATTATTCGCTAAGAATAATTATAATGTAGTTATAAATTACAATAATTCAGAAAAAGATGCACAGGAATTGCTTGAAGAGCTTACAAAAGAAAATTATAGTGCTAGAATTTTTAATGCAGATATTTCAAATGTAAATGAAGCAAATGCTTTGGTAAACTATACTATTGGTCAGTTTGAAAGAATAGACGTATTAATAAACAATGCAGGTATTAGTAAATATAATCTTTTTACAGATATAAGTTATGATGAGTGGCATGATGTAATGAATGTTAATCTAAATTCTGTGTTTTATGTTACGAAAAAAGCATTACAATATATGTTACCGCAGCACTGTGGAAAAATAATTAATATATCATCTATTTGGGGACTTGTAGGTTCTGCCAATGAAGTTCATTATTCAACATCAAAGGCAGCAATTATTGGAATGACAAAAGCACTAGCAAAGGAACTGGGGCCATCAAACATACAAGTAAATGCAATAGCACCTGGTGTAATAGAAACTGATATGATGAAAGATGTGGATAGTGAAATAGTAGAAATGTTAAAAGATGAAACACCTCTTATGAGAATTGGAAAACCTATAGATATAGCTAAATGTGCTCTATTTTTAGCCAGTGATGGAGGCGACTTTATAACAGGTCAAGTAATAAGTTCCAATGGAGGATTTGTAATAAATTAAACTTGGGAGGTTATTATGAGTAATTTGGATTTTATTTACAAAAGAAAAAGTGTAAGAAAGTTTAAAGATGAAATGGTTCCAAAAGAAGCCATTGATAAAATTTTGAAAGCAGCAACATTTGCACCTTCAGCTAGGAATCGTCAAAACTGGCACTTTGTAGTTATTAGAGATAAGAATAAAATTAATGACCTTGCGCAGGATATTAGTAACAAAGCAGACGAATATATAAATAAACTAGATAATGAAGATATGAAAAATGATTTAAAAAAAATGATTTCTTATTATACAATTTTTAAAAATGCACCAGTATTAATTTTAATTTATGGAAGTACATATGAAAATGATGCTTATAATATGCAAAAGTATTTGGGCGAAGATGAAGAAAAACTACAGAAATTACTATTTCCAGCCGCTCCAATACAAAATATATCAGCAGCTATGGAAAATTTATTACTTGCTGCCAGTAATATGGGGTATGGAACATGTTGGATGACTGGACCTATATTTGCTATTGATGTTATAGAAAATCATATTGATTTCAAAAAAGAAAGGTATGAATTAGTTGCAATGACACCACTTGGCGTACCAACAGAAGAAAAAATAATTCAACCGAGCAGAAAATCATTGGAGGAAGTAGTTACATATTTATAATTTGAATTTTACAACTAAGGAGAATAAAAATGACAAATTTTATAAACAAAGAAAAAATATTTGCCAATGCTACTAAGCTAGCGGAGATTTTATTAGTAAGTGAAAATTATTCTGATTTTCATGAAAAATTAAAAAGAAGCGATATTCAGTATAATGAAAACAAAACTTATGAAGTGGCACCAAGTGGATTTATTGATTTTAACCATCATTTATATGAGGATATTAATCATATGAACTCTATTAGCACAGGATTATATTTAGAAAAAACTTTTATAACTTTTAATATATTTATATGGACATCTAGAGGAGAAGGTTTTGCTATATTTAAGCATATACTCCGTGGTGAAGAAATTAATAAATTGAAAAATATTAATGATGTTAAGGAGTATTTATTTACTCACTTAAATGAATTGGAAGAAGGTATAATGAAGACTTATAACAAGGATATGGAGAAGTCTTTAGAGGACTTTGGAAGTGGCATTGAGGCTAAGAGGTTGCCTCTGCCTAGTATCTTAGGATGTATGAGTATAGAAAATAATTTGCAAGATTTTAGATAAATATTTATAAAAATAGCCAAGAATTTTCTTGGCTATTTTTTTATTTTTAAATGTATCAACTTTATTAAAGCAAGAAATGATTTATAAAAATAGTAAATAAAGATGCTCGAAACATAGAAAAATACAATAACATATCCTTCTATTTCAAATTGTATAAAAAATTACAATGTTATAATACTAGTGAAATTTACAAAATAGACAAAAGGAGGAGTAAACAATGGCATATAGATTTTTACCTGCCTTCAAGGATGAATTTGAAATTATAAAGCATGCTTATCAAGTTAGAGGTGTAGTTGAAGATAAAAATGTATTTATACAAATATGGAATACAAAGAAGTATGTCATACCTATGATGGCTACAGAAGTTAGAAAAGGTATGAGAATATCTATGGCTATGGAAACTAGAGCATTTGGAAAGTATAAAAGTCGTACTTATTATAGGCAGTTAGAAATAAAAAAAGATGAAGTGATAGTATCTATTTTTTATATTACTGTTGTAATTTCTATTACGATTATTTTTTCTATGGCGGGTTTTACAAATTTAGGGTTCAAATTTTTAGCATAAATATAAAAAGGGGGGCAGGAATATGCCATTCAAACATAAGTCGATATCATATGGTCTTCCTCAAGACAAATATAACAATGATTTAATAAGAGAGTACTGTGAGGACCTAAATTGTATTCTTGATTTAGAAAGAAAGCTAGTAGCAGTTAAGTTATTTTTTGATGAAGAGGAATACAATCAGTTACAATTGATAGAACCAAAAAACAAATTATCATATTGTTGTTTAGTTGAAAAGGCTACAAGAGGAAGATACTTTAAGGCTAGATTAAATCATATGAATTGTGATGGAGGAACAACAGCCTTAGGATTAGAAGGCTCTAATACAAGAATAGAGTCGGGGAAGGAGTATTTTTCTTATAACTTGTATTCAACAGTAGCAACAGCTAGAAGAGTACGAGAAGGTGTTGCAGGCTTATATAGAACAGAGGTAAAGCTTTTGGAGTAGCAGTAGGACCGCTTGAAGATTTTACTATAACTCCTGATATTGTAATATTTATAATAAATCCTTATCAATCAATGAGAATTCAACAAGGATATGTTTACCATACAGGAGAGAGAATAAAACCTACATTGTCATCTATGCAAGGAATATGCTCAGAGGTAACAGTAGAGCCATATTTAGAAGGAAGGATGAATATATCAACTCTATGTCCAAGTACAAGGTTCTTAGCAAAATGGAAGATGGAAGAAATGGCTATAGGAATTCCTTTCGAAAGATTTACGTCAATGGTAGAGGGTGTATTAGCTACTATTAATACTACTGATAGTATAAAAGATAAAAAGAAAATTGCTGAGAGATTTAAAGAAAAGAATAAAGACTGTAATTTTATAACATATGATAAATAATAAAATTAAGAGATGAATTTAAATATAGTTCATCTCTTTTTTGCTTACTATGAGATTATGTTGCTATTGAAACTATGGAAAACTTCTGGAATAAATTATTATGAATATATTTGAAAAGGAGTAAAAAGTAAATATAGATGAAATTTTGTGTGATTAAGTTACAGAAAAAAATATTAAGTAATAATACAATGTAAACATTAAGTAAGAAAATTATAAATTGTAGGAGGTAAGAAAATGGGATTTTTATCAGTGTTATTTGGAAATAAAAATGCATTTAAGAAGATATATAACTTGGGTGGAATTGGTAATTACAAAGGAAAACTGAAATAATGAATAATATAAATACTGATTTATATACAGGGATATTATTAATATTTAATACTATGGTTGTACTATTTATAGTCAACAGCCCATTAGAAAAAGAGTATAAATAAATTGTTATTTTCAACCATTTATACTCCTTTTATTTTTAAGTGAGTCATATATTTTTTAGAATAAAAACTCTACCATAGAAGACACTCCGTATTCTTTACAAATAGATTTTATTCCTTCAGAAATTTCGTCTCTAGAATAATCATTTGATTCTAAATAATCATCACCAAAATCATTAAGATACAAATAAAATGACATTGCCATTTCAAACTGTTTCATATCAGAGGTATTTATTTCATCAAATAACATATCTTCAGCATCATTTATCTTCCCTTGATTTACAAGTTCTAATAACCTTACATATAAATAATCTATTCGGGAATAGTCGTCATTTTCTGGTAGTTCGTATTCTATTTCACTTTTACTAAGCACAATATGAGCAATTGACTTAACTAAATCTTTTACCATTCTTAAAATATAATCCTTTTCTAGTTCCATATATTTCACTCCTATTTTTATATATAAATATTATTATTACTTTAAATAAAATTGTATCATAATAATAAAATTCATTCTATTTTATAAAATATTATACTCCTTTAAGAAAAATTATTAAAGTAAATCTTTGAATACTATCTGTTTATAGTGAAAAAAATATAAGTAAATAAGTTTTTAAGGAGATAATTATGATAATTAGATTAGGGTATGTGGCAATTGCATTAAACCTGAAAAATATTACATCTTCAAGCACAGTGACCTTCGCCAACTACAATAAATTGAAAAGTGAAGATGAAAAACTTAGAAAACTAAAAAGAGTTACATTTTCTAATATAGAAGATTTGGAGACTATATTAAAATACAATATTGAAAACAATATACATTTTTATAGACTAACTTCGAAATTAATACCTTTATCTACTCATCCAGAAGTGGCTTGGAATTATGAAAAGTATTTTAGCAAAGAATTAAAGGCAGTAGGAAACCTAATTAAATCATCAAACATGAGATTGGATGCTCACCCAGATCAATTTAATGTGATAAACAGTGTCAAAGATAATGTAGTAGAAGATACTCTAAGAAATCTTAATCACGCAGTGGATTTATTTGACCTTATGAAGTATGATGATGGGAAATTAGTAATTCATATAGGAAGCTCAGCTGGAGGAAAAGATGAGAGTATACATAGATTTATCTCAAACTATAAAACTTTTCCGAAAAGAATAAGAGAACGTTTAATTTTAGAAAATGATGATAAAGTATTTACTGTCAAAGATGTGCTTGAAATTTGTGAGGTAATTAAAGTACCTATGGTGGTAGATGTACATCATCACAATTGTAAAAATAATGGAGAAAAATTGAAAGATTTACTTCCTCGTATATTTTCCACATGGAATAGTGAAAGTCTACCACCTAAAATTCATTTTTCTACGCCAAAAGAAGGAGAAATAGATAGAAAACATGCTGATTATATAGATGTTAATGATTTTTGCAGATTTTTAGATTTAGTAAAAGTAAATGTAGATAGAGATTTTGATGTTATGATAGAAGCTAAAAAGAAAGATCAAGCGCTATTTAAATTAATGAATGATTTAAGAAAAATTAATTACAAATGTAAGTTTATAGATAATAGCACAATAGAAATATAATAATATTTCCTAGTAGGATATAATATAAATATATTATCAATAACAAAAACCGTAAAACACTACCTCTAAAGAAATTCATTATTTTTGTAGGCAGTGTTTTATATATTTTGTTTTGAAAGCTAAAATTCGCTCTGCTCATGGCGTCAACGAGATATCCTTGCTTTCGCTTCGGATAACTCCGTTACTTAAAACTCTTAGCTTAATTAGCTTATAGTGTTTAAATTAATTACCAATGAGGTAAAGTAGTTTTAAATATTATTTGTTTTTAAAAAATTCTATTAAGATTATAGCACTCGTCTTCCATTAGGTTTTCTAAAACCATTTTTACTTTTTCAATTTCTTGAAGACTTATCATTTTCTCTTCTAGACATATGCTTTGGTTTAGAACTTCAAGTGATGCAAATATTTCGTTAAAGTAACCATGATTTATTAGCTTATACCACACATTTTTTTCTTCTTCTAAATCCATTTTAGTATCTTTTAAAATATATGAAGCTTGATCCCATTTATCTTCTTTTATTTTTTCTTCTATTACATTGATTTGATCTATATAATTTGAAGAAAACTCATTGATTTTCTCGTGATTAAATAATCCTAATATGATGAACACTACTGTCCATGCAATTACAAAATAAGAGGATTTCATAAAAATACACCTCACTCATATTTTTTTTGAATAAATATTTTGTCATATTCATCTAATACACAAATAAGAACATCTTTGACATCATTTATATGATTAGATTTGAGAATATTTAATAGCCATTCATCATCTTTACCAATTAGTTTTAAATTGTTTTTAAGTATTTGACCATCCTGTATTAATGAGATGGGAAGATGGTTATACTCTCGATTTGGCGTAGTATTATAAGTTGTTGTTGGAACAACGCTTAAGTTACCGTCAGTTTCTAATATGGCATACTGAACATATCTAATATTAAAATATCCCTGTACACGAAGTTGTTCTAATAGTTCATTAATGGTTATTTTTTCTTTTTTTAATGCATTATAATCTATTTTGCCTTTATTAATTAGTATGGAAGGTTTGCCTGATACTATTCTACCTATAAGTTTTGATTTAAGTCCTAAAATAGAAATTAATGTTTGCATAAAAACTAAACCCGTTAAAGCAGCTATTCCATAAAGCATAGGAATATCATTATTTTCCATAGGTGTTGATGCTACCTCTGCTATTAATAAGGTTATAACTAAATCAAAACAATTCATTTCGGCTATTTCACCTTTACCCATAATTCTTAGTGAAACTAAAACGGCAATATATAGTATTATACTTCTAATAAATACAACTAACATATTTTCTCCCTTCTTCCACAATATAATAATTTATTATTTCTAAAATTAAATCCTTTATGTATAATTTAGGTAGATAGAATAAAAGTATGTATTAAAAGGGGGACAAAATGATAGAAAGTATTAACATAAAAGAAACTGTTGAGGATGCAAAATATATATTTAATAACGGTTTTGCATGTTCAGAATCTGTTATTTATGCAATTAGAAAAAATTTTAAACTAGATTTATCTGATGATGTAATTGCTATGTCATCTGGATTTCCTTGGGGTCTTGGAAGAGCATATTGTATTTGCGGAGCACTGGCTGGGGGTACAATGTGTCTTGGGTATTTCTTTGGAAGAAGAGAACCGAATGATCCTAAAATAAATAAATGTTTTGATTTAACGAAAGAATTTAGTGATGCTTTTGTTGAGTTTGCAGGATATCAATGTTGTGGAAAAATAACAGAAGGACTTGATAGAGAGAACAATGGACATAAAAATAAATGTACTGCTATAGTAGCAATGGCGACACAAAAAGTATGTGAAATTGTATGTAGAGAGCTGGAAATAAAAATTATAGTAAACTAAATAAAGTAGTTTATCAAAGCAAGTATACTAACTTTAGAATAAATTTACATAATGATTAAAATATAGTAAATTAGGTAAAAAATAATATTCGAGCACTAGGATACATATCCTGGTGCTTTTTACTAGTATTTTTAAGAAAAATTATGATATAATTAAATTTGCATTACTTACTAAGGAGGAAGACAAATGGGAAAAAGAAAACAAGTTCAAGTTCCTGTGGAAAAGATAGAAGAGCAAAATAGATTTATTGAAGCAATTGCAGAAAAAAATAATAGATATTTTGCTATAAATAAAAGAAAACCAAAATATATGATACAAACTTTTGGATGCCAAATGAATGAGCACGACTCAGAAAATTTAGCAGGAATGCTAGAGGCTATGGGTTATGAATCAACTTTAATGACAGATGATTGTGATTTAATAATATACAACACCTGTGCAGTAAGAGAAAACGCAGAACTTAAAGTTTATGGTAACTTAGGTCACTTAAAATTAACTAAAAGAAAAAATCCAGATTTGAAAATTGCTGTATGTGGATGTATGATGCAACAACCTCATGTTGTGAAAGAAATAAAATCTAAATATAAGCATGTGGATTTAGTGTTTGGTACACATAACTTATATAAATTCCCTGAATTATTAACTCAGACTATGGATAGTCAAACTACACTAGTAGATGTTTGGGATGTAGATGGAGAAGTTGTAGAAGGACTTAGGAGTAGTAGAAAATTCGAACTTAAGGCCTTTGTTAATATAATGTATGGATGTAATAATTTTTGTACTTATTGTATAGTGCCATATACTAGAGGAAGAGAAAGATCTAGAACTCCAGAAGACATAATAAACGAAATAAAAGAATTGGCAGAAAATGGAACTAAGGAAATAACATTGCTTGGTCAAAATGTGGACTCTTATGGAAAAACATTAGAAAATCCTATAACATTTGCTCAGTTGCTTAGAATGACAAATGAAATAGAAGGACTGGAAAGAATAAGATTTATGACTTCTCATCCAAAGGATATATCTGATGAAGTTATATATGCCATGAGAGATTGTGACAAAGTATGTGAATTCTTACATTTACCAGTACAATGTGGTAGTACAAGTCTTCTTAAGAAGATGAACAGACACTACACTAAAGAAGACTATTTAAAAATAATAGAAAAAGCCAAAAGTGAAATACCAGGAATTGCTTTTTCTACTGACTTAATGATAGGATTTCCAGGAGAAACGGAAGATGATTTATTAGATACTATAGATATTGTTGAAAAGGTTAAATACGACAATGCATTCACATTTATATATTCTAAAAGGGAAGGTACTCCAGCAGCTAAAATGGAAGATCAAATTCCAGAAGATGTAAAACATGAAAGATTTAATAGAGTTTTAGCTAAAGTAAATGAAATACTAGCAGGACTTAACAAAGAATATGTAGGTAAAACAGTGGAAGTTTTAATAGAAGGAAAAAGTAAAACTGATGATAGTAAATTTACAGGAAGAACTAGACAAAATAAACTAGTAAACTTCACAGTTAAAAATCCAGAAGAAAACTTAGTTGGAAAATTAATGGACGTTAAAATAAGTTCAGCGACAACATTCTCATTAGTTGGGGAAGAGGTTTAGTATAAAAAGGTGCAAAATTATTAAATTTTGCGCCTTTTTATTTGTATCTATTAAGTTTCTTTAATTATAACTTTTTATACTAATGTTAATAAACAGTAAAGAAAATTTTAAAGAGGCTACGCCTTTAGTTAGATAATTTATATTTAAATGTTATATTTTTAAGAGATTTAGATGATATTCAAGCTACAAATGTTTGTTTACTTGATTCAGGTGATAAAAATATTATTTATAGAAAAAGTTGTGATGAAATTAAATATTCATTTAGTTATCCTTTAAGAGCTAGACTAAAAAGATTATATATGTGTTCTAATAGGATCTGAAACTAAAGTACGATGGTTAGATAGTTTATGTTTATATCAAAGCATAAAATAAGTCCCATAATATTTATGAGACTTTAATTAGTTTTTATAAAATTTAAAAAGTTCTCCAAAATCCTAGCAGTTATACCCCAAATAACATAGTCCTTATATTCATAAAACCAAACAGGATATTCGCCCATAGCAAATTCATATTTTTCTTTATTAGGTATTTTTTCATAAGGAAAATTTTCATTTGGAACGACTTTTACATCATTTGTATAAATATTTGCATCGTAATTTATTAAATAATCAATAGGGACTAAAAATATATGATCCACTTCATCCTTATTAATATTTAAGTTTTTTATGTCTTTAATTTCACCTAAGTAAGGATGGATTATTAAATTTGCATGTGATACATAAATATCTAAGGGAGATATAATATTAATGTTATCTTCATTAATTCCTATTTCTTCGCAAGTTTCTCTTATACAAGCTTCTTTTGGGGTTTCATTTTTTTCAATTCTTCCTCCAGGAAAGGAGATTTCTCCAGGCTGACGCCTCATTTTTCTTGATCTTAGTTCAAACAAGATAGAGTATTTTCCATTTTCTTTTACTAGGGGTATTAATACAGAAGCACGTTTCATGTTTTCATAACCATTTATATAGGGCTGATAATTATTAAATTTGTCAATTATGTCTTTCAAAATAAAGCCTCCTAAAATTAAATATATTATTAATATAATACTATAATAACATTATAGAGTTAAAGATATTAAAAAAATTTATGCTATACTAAAATAATAATACTTAGTTAATGGGGGATTTGATGAATAAAATTAATAATATATTAGAAGAAATAAAACTTCCTGAAATTATAAAAGTAAAACAAATATTCGATAAAACTAGTATAAATAACGTGGAAGAAGAAATAAAAAGATTATTAAATGAAGGAAACTTTAAGAATAAAATAAAAAAGGGAAAAACTGTAGCTATAACTGGGGGAAGTAGAGGAATTAGTAACTATAAAATTATAATGAAAACCATAGTTGATTTTGTAAAAAACGAAGGTGGCATTCCATTTATTGTTCCAGCCATGGGGAGTCATGGTGGAGGCGATGCAAAAGGGCAAAAGCATATTCTCGAAAAATTAGGTATTACAGAAGAAAATATGGGATGTGAAATAAAGTCTTCCATGGAAGTTGTAGAAATAGGAAGAACAATCAAAGGCTTACCCGTTTATATTGATAAAAATGCTTTTTATGCCCATGGGATAATACTTGTAAACAGAATAAAGGCACATACTTCTTTTAGAGGGGAATATGAAAGCGGTCTAGTTAAAATGCTTGCCATAGGACTGGGAAAAAGAAAAGGTGCAGATATTACTCACTCTTTAAGATTTGAAAAAATGGCTGAAAATATTTTAGAGTCGGCTAAAGTGTCTCTATCTAAATTAAATATACTGTTTGGAGTTGGTTCGGTAGAAAATGCTTATGATAATGTAGCTCATATAAATATATTAAATAAGGATGAAATTCTTATAAAAGAACCTTTATTATTAGAAAAATCAAAAGAGCTAATGGGAAAATTATATTTAGATAATATAGATGTATTAATAGTAAAAGAAATTGGTAAAAACATAAGTGGTACTGGTATGGATACGAATATTATAGGAAGATATCATACTAAAGCTGCATCAGGAGGTCCGAATATAACAAAAATAGGTGTATTAAATCTAAATAGTAGTTCAAATGGAAATGCTAATGGAATGGGTTTAGCAGACTTTATAAGTGAAAAGTTTTATAATAATATTGAGTTTGAAAGTACATATTTAAATGCTATAACTTCCACAGAGCCAAATAGTATTAAGCTTCCTATGGTTTTAGAAAATGATAAATATGTATTTAAAGCTTGCGCTAAAACCTGCGGTATTTTAAACTTCAAAGATATTAAGTTAGTTATCATAGAAAATACTAAAAATTTGAATGAAATATATATGAGTAAAGAAGCATACAAAAGTATAAGTGAAGATAAAATGGTTGAGGTTAAGGGAAGTTATTTTGAAATAAAATTTGATGATAATGGTAATTTCATCATATAAAATGTTAAAAGTATATTAAAATATTAAATTATTGTAAAATCCGTTAAGATGCTGTTAATATACGAAATATTAATCCACTATATAATATAATAAAATAAAAAGGAGTGGATAGTATGACTACTACAGCTTGGATATTTATGGCAACAGCTTTTGTTATAATTGGAGGAGCAGCAGGATTATCTCTTAATAAAATTTTAAAGAGTAACAAATAAGGTCTAGTATAAACTTCAATACATTATATATTAAATGATATTATAATATAATAATATTCAAATAGCTATTTATTTGCAAAAATAAATAGCTATTTATTTTTTGTTCTTATTAAAAAACATCTGTCTACGATTAAAATGCATAATAGAATTATAAAGCCTTCTACTATTATTACCTATCTGAAAAAGTATAACAAACAGTATCACTATTTAAATAACCCCGCCCTACTTTAAAACTATTAATAAATAATATTTACATTAATTATTATTTTATTGTTAGAGGCAAAAAAATCCAATAAAATAACGCAATATTAATAAAAATTTATAATAAATTCAATATTTTTATAGATAACATATAAATTGTGTTATATGATATAATAACTAAAGATGAGGAGGTAGAAAGATGGAGATTGACAGAAATAAACTTACTCCTATGATGAAACAATACTTTGAATGCAAGGATAAATATCCTGATTGTATATTGTTTTTCAGATTAGGTGATTTTTACGAAATGTTCTTTGAAGATGCTATCGTGGCATCGAAAGTACTAGAAATAGCGTTAACAGGAAAATCTTGCGGTTTAGAAGAGAGAGCACCTATGTGTGGTATTCCCTTTCATGCTGCCGCTTCATATATATCGAAATTAGTAGAAGCAGGATATAAAGTTGCTATTGGGGAGCAAATGGAAGACCCTCAAAGTGTAAAGGGTATAGTAAAAAGAGAAGTAATTCAAGTAGTTACACCAGGGACTGTGTTAGAAGGAAGCTTGCTTGAAAACAAGAAAAATAATTACCTTATGTCTTTATATAAAGTAAATGATAAAATAGGTCTTTCTTATGTGGATATAAGTACGGGGGAAACAAATGCAACTTGTATAGCGAAAGATAAAGTTATTGAAGAAATAGCAAAGGTTAGTCCTTCGGAAATAATATTAAATGATTTAAGCTTCAAAGATAATTTAAAAAATATTGCTACAATGAGTAATATTTATATAAACGAAAATTTTGATGAAGATTATTTAAATACAAAAATATTAAGTGAATATTTCAGTGAAGACTATTTAAGAAGTTTAAGGTTTGATAATGACAATTTAATAAAAACTAGTTTATGCATACTTCTTAATTATATATATAATACTCAAAAACAAATAACATCAAATATAAATGTAATAACCATATATAATCCAATGGAATATATGGTTCTTGATATGTTTACTAGAATAAATCTTGAGTTAACTCAAACAATTAGGGGTTCTAAGAAAAAGGGATCATTACTGCATGTATTAGATAAAACGTCAACTGCCATGGGAGGTAGACTTCTTAGAAAATATGTGGAAGAACCTTTAGTTAATAAAAAGAAGATAGATGAAAGACTAGATGTTATTGAGGAAATAAAAGAAGATTTTTCATTAAGAGAAGATTTAATAGATATATTAAAAAATGTCTACGACATAGAAAGAATTTGTGGAAAGATTGCTTTTGAAAAAGTAAGTCCCAAAGAAATGATTAACTTGAAAAATTCCATAGAAAAGCTTCCGCTTTTAAGTGATAGAATAAACTCTTGTGATGGAGATACTATAAAAAAATATATAGATAATATGGAAGACTTAAAAGACATTTATGAGTTAATAAATGAATCTATTATAGAAGAACCTAGTATTACAATTAAAGACGGGAATATAATAAAATCATCTTATAACGAAGAATTAAGAGAACTTAGAGATATTTCAAAAAATGGAGCTTTCATGATAAAAGATATAGAAAATCGTGAAAGAGAAAAAACAGGAGTTAAATCACTTAAAATAGGATTTAATAAGGTTTTTGGTTATTATATAGAAATAACTAAAGTAAATCTTGCAAACTTAGATTTGGAAGGTAGATATATAAGAAAGCAAACTTTAAGTAATGCAGAAAGATTTATAACAGAAGAATTAAAAGAAATAGAAGATAAAATCCTACATGCTGAGGAAAAAATAAAATCATTGGAATATGAAATTTTTGTAAAAATTAGACAAACTATTTATAACAATATTGATAGAATTCAAAATGTGGCTAAAATAATAGGAAATATAGATGTATTTACTTCATTTGCTACAGTTGCTCATATTAATAACTATGTTAAGCCCAGTATTAACAATGATAATAAACTGGATATAAAAAATGGACGTCACCCAGTAATTGAAAATATAGTGGGAGAAGAAAACTTCGTTCCAAATGATACTTATTTAAATAGTGGTGAAAATATTATAAATATAATTACAGGGCCTAATATGTCTGGTAAATCTACATATATGAGACAAACAGCCATAATTTGTTTAATGGCACATATGGGGTCATTTGTGCCAGCAGAATACGCAAATATTCCAATTTCTGATAGGATATTTACTAGAGTAGGTGCAAGCGATGACTTATCACAAGGTCAATCAACATTTATGGTGGAAATGAGCGAGGTTTCTCATATATTAAAAAATGCAACAGATAAAAGTTTAGTTATACTAGATGAAATAGGTAGGGGTACATCCACTTATGACGGTATAAGTTTAGCTTGGTCCATAGTTGAATATATAGAAAAATATATTAAATGTAAGACTTTATTTGCAACTCATTATCACGAATTAACTGAATTGGAAAATGAATTTGATGAAGTAAAAAACTACTCTATTGCTGTTAAAGATGATGGAGAAAATATAATTTTCCTTAGAAAAATAATAGATCAAGCAGCAGATAAAAGTTATGGTATCTATGTTGCTAAACTTGCTAAGCTTCCTGACGAAGTTATTAATAGATCATCAGAAATTTTAAAGGATTTAGAAAAAAATCATATATATAACGGCTACGCCATAAATGGAGGAGCTAATAATGAAGATGCCAATTTAGATATAGGGAACAAATGTTCTAATGGAAAAGATTCAACATTAAACTTAGAATTGGAACTAAAAAAACTGGAAGATAGCAACTTTAAAAATGAGAATGAACATTTAAAACTTGAAAAAGAAAGCTTAAAAAAGACTTATAAAAAGCTTAAAAAAGATTATGAAAAGTTAAATGTTGAATATGAAAAACTGCAAAGAGAAAATTTGGATAATATAGCAAATAAAGAAGTAGCGCTAAGTGAGGACCAAATATCTTTTGATGTAGTTAAAGATGATGATATATTAGAGGAAATAAAAGGTTTAGATATATTAAGTATGACACCATTAGATGCAATGAACGCACTTTTCAATCTTCAAAAGAAAGCAAAGAAATAGCGCCCACAAAAATAAATTCTTTGGAGGGATATTATGTCAAAGAAAATAAATATACTAGATGATATAACAATAAATAAAATAGCAGCAGGAGAAGTAGTCGAAAGACCTTCTTCTGTTACTAAAGAATTAATAGAAAACTCCATAGATGCTAATTCTACACAAATAGTTATAGACATAATCGATGGAGGAAAAAAACAAATAAGAATAACAGATAATGGAAGTGGAATTTTATCCAGCCAAGTAGACAAATCATTTTTAAGACACGCTACTAGTAAAATAAAAGAAATTGATGACTTGTATGACTTATATTCTTTAGGTTTTAGAGGCGAAGCTTTAGCTTCCATATCGTCTGTATCTCGTTTGGAAATGATTACAAAAACCAAGGAAGAACCCATTGGAACAAAAGTTATTTTAGAAGGTGGAAAAGAAATTTTAAAAGAGCCTGTGGGAACAAAGAATGGAACGACTATTATTATAAAAGATTTATTTTTTAATACTCCTGCTAGACAAAAGTTCTTAAAATCCACACATGCAGAAACTATAAATATAAGTGATTTAATTAATAAACTAGCTATAGGAAATACACATATACAATTTAAATATATAAATAATGGAAAGTTAATGTTAAATACACCAGGTGATGGAAAGCTTCTTTCTGTTATTAGAAGCATTTATGGAAAAGAAATAGTTGAAAATTTAATTGAAATTGATGGAAAATGCGAATATTGCAATATTTCAGGATATATAGGGAATAACAATATTTATCGTTCAAATAAAAACTTGCAGCACATTTACATAAATAATAGATTTGTAAAAAGTAAAATAATATTAGATTCCATAAATGAAGCATACAAAAGTATTATACCAATTAATAAACATGGTGTATGTTTTTTAAATATTGATATTAATCCTGCAAAAATAGATGTTAATATTCATCCTACGAAAATGGAAATTAAGTTTGAAAATGACAAAGATTTATATATAGAAATTAGAGATTTATTAAAAAGAAAGTTATTAAATACTGCTTTAATTGGTAAATATGAAAACTACGATAGAAAACCTGTTATAAGTGAAAATAAAGAAGTATATTTAGAAAAAAAAGAAGAAACTTTAAATACTATAATTTCAAATGAAATAAATAAAACTACGCCAATAGAAAAAATAGATGATGACAATAAATTTATGTCTTTTGAAGAGGCTTTAAATAAGGAAAATAATAAAAAAGAATATAAGGAAAGTTTAAGTAGTTCTGATAAAAAAGAAGATATTAAGCTTCAACCTTTAGAAAATAAAAAAGGTGAATACTTTATAGATGGTAATATTGACCTTAGTAAATCATTTACTTTTGATGAACTAGAATCTTTGAGCAATGTTGATAGTAAAAGTAATGATGTTGAAATAATTAAGGAAGAAAATCCTATAAAAAATGAAAATAGATTTTCCATTACTGATTTTAGAGTTGTGGGAAGTATACTTAACACTTATATTGTACTTGAAAAAAATAATTCCATGTACTTATTAGATCAACATGCAGCTCACGAAAAAGTACTTTATGAAGAATATATGAAAAAATTCAAAAGTCACAAAATAGATATGCAAATGTTATTAGATCCTATAGTAGTAGAAATATCAAATGTAGATATGTTGAAGGTAGAATCAAATATTGACTTGTTTTTGAATTTTGGTTTTGAAATTGAGCTATTTGGAAATAATCACATTATGATAAGAGGTGTACCTACTATTTTTGGTAACCCTGAAAGTGAGAAATTTATCCTTCAAATTATTGATAATATAGAGGATTTAAAAAATAGCTATGATTTAAAAGGAGACAAATTTGCCTCAATGGCATGTAGAGCTGCTATAAAAGCAAATGATATTATTCATACTATGGAAATGAAAAAGCTTCTATCTCAAATGGAATTATGTGAGAATCCATTTACGTGTCCTCACGGAAGACCTACCATAGTTGAAATATCAAAAAAAGAAATTGAAAAAATGTTTAAAAGAATTATGTAAGAAAGGATTGTTATGAAGAAAATACCACTTATCATCTTAACAGGACCTACGGCCGTTGGGAAAACGGCTTTATCAATAGAGTTAGCCAAGGACTTAAATGCAGAAATTATTTCAGCTGACTCTATGCAAATATATGAATATATGGATATAGGAAGTGCTAAAGTTACAAAAGAAGAAATGGATGGGGTAACACATCATATGATAGATGAAGTTAAGCCAGATTTTCCTTTTTCTGTTTCAGAGTTTCAAGATAGAGCAAATAAATATATAAAAGAAGTAGCTAATAAAGGGAAAAATGTACTGGTAACAGGTGGTACAGGGTTATACCTTAATTCATTAATTTACAACATGGATTTTGCAAAGTCCAATAGTAACTCTAAGATAAGAGAAGAATTAGAAGAAGAACTTAGTGAAAAAGGCATAGACTATATGCATGATAAGTTAAAATCACTAGATAGTGAGGCTGCTTCTAGAATACATAAAAACAACACTAAAAGGGTTATAAGAGCTTTAGAGGTATGTTTAGATGGAAAGAAAATGCAAGACTTCTCCAATGATTTAAAATACAATGAAGACTACTTACCAATAATAATAGTACTAAATCGTCATAGAGAAATTCTTTATAATAGAATAAACAAAAGAGTAGATATTATGATGGAAGCAGGATTAATTGAAGAAGTTAAAAAATTACTAGATATGGGATATGACAAAAACTTAATTTCTATGCAAGGAATAGGTTATAAAGAAATAGTTAAATATCTAGAAGGTGAATACACTTTAGAGGAAGCTGTAGAGATAATTAAAAGAGATTCAAGAAGATATGCCAAAAGACAAATAACTTGGTTTAAAAGATATAAAGATAGTGAATGGTTTGACTTAGAAAAGTATGACAATATGGAATTACTTAAAGAAGATATTATGAACTTTATTGAAAATGTATCTAAAAGTGTATAATATTATAATATAATTGTTTATAGAGAAAGAGTTTATATAATATAATTTAGTCGGGAGGATATTGTTAATGAAAAATACTGCTTTAAATTTACAAGATCTATTTTTAAATAATGCTAGAAAAGAAAGAGTACCTGTAACAATATATTTAATGAATGGTGTTCAAGTTAAAGGCTATGTAAAAGGATTTGACAGTTATATAGTATTAATAGAGGGAGAAAATAAACAACAAAACCTAATTTATAAACATGCAGTTTCAACAATAGTACCAGGCAAAAGCATAAATATACAAAACACAAACCAAAATAATACAAAGTAATTTAAAGATAAAAGGTACTTATACTAACCTACAAAAATTATAGGTTAATATAAGTACCTTTTTTAATTATTTTCCTTTAAATCTTGAACTTAAATTTTTACTATGATAAACTTTTTAAAGTGACAAATAAAAGAAAATAGGTGAGATGAAGTGCTTAAAGAGACAAGTGATTTATTAAAAGAATATTACGGATTAGATGATGAAACTTTTGATTTATCTAATGAAGTAATGAAAGATATAAAAGATCAATTTGAAAAAATAAAACAAATAAGGGAATTTAACCAATATAAAGTGTTAAGGGCTATGCAAAGAGCTCATTTAAGTGATAACCATTTTAACTGGACAACAGGATATGGATACAATGATATTGGTCGTGAAAAAATAGAAGAAATATTTGCAGAAGTGTTTGGAGCAGAAGATGCTTTAGTTAGACCAATAATAGTAAATGGAACTCATGCATTAAGTTTATGTATCCAAGGTATAGTTAGACCAGGAGATGAAATATTATCAATAACAGAAAAGCCATATGATACATTACAAGGCGTAATAGGTATAAGAGAAGAAAAAGGATCTCTTAAAGAATTTGGAGTTACATACCAAGATGTGGATTTTTTACCAGATGGTAATATTGACTTAGAAGGTGTTAAGAAAAAAATAAATGAAAAAACTAAACTAGTAATGATACAAAGATCAAAAGGATATTCTTGGAGAAAATCTTTATCAATAGAAGATATAAAAGAAGCTATAGAAGTGGTTAAATCAGTTAATAAAGACTTAATAGTTATGGTAGATAACTGTTATGGTGAATTCTTAGATACAAAAGAACCTACCGAAGTAGGCGCTGATATTATGGCTGGTTCTTTAATTAAAAACCCAGGTGGAGGACTTGCTTTAACTGGTGGCTACATAGCAGGTAGAAAAGATTTAGTTGAAATGGTATCTTATAGATTAACTACACCAGGTATAGGAAAAGAATGTGGTTTAACATTTGGAACTACAAGAAATGTACTACAAGGATTTTTCATGGCCCCATATGTTACATCACAAGCTGTAATGGGTGCAATATACTGTGCTAGAATGTTTGAAAAATTAGGATACGATGTACTTCCGAAATATGATGATTTAAGAAGTGATATTATACAAGTGGTAAGACTTAAAAATGCAGAGGAAGTTATAGCATTCTGTCAAGGTGTACAAGCTGCAGCTCCTGTGGACTCTTATGTAAAACCTGAACCATGGGCAATGCCAGGATATGAAGATGAAGTAATAATGGCTGCAGGTGCTTTTATTCAAGGTTCATCAATAGAACTTAGTGCTGATGCACCAATAAGACCACCATTCAATGTTTACTTCCAAGGTGGACTTACATTTGATCACTCAAAAATGGGAACATTAAAAGCAGTAGAATATATTAAAAAAATAAATAAATAGTATAATAATTAAAAAAAGTCTTAATATATAATTGTATTAAGGCTTTTTTATATATTAAGGGATAGAGGGTGTTTTAATTATATGGAAATATGTATTTTTTTAGGAGCGGGAGCTTCTGCAGCAGAAAATTTACCTATACAAAATGAATTATTTTCTAATTATTTTAAGAACAGTCTTCCTTTGCATCCATATAGCAAAATGAATACAAATCTTAGAGAGTTTTTTAAAGAAATGTTTAATATTGATGTGCTACTAGACGATATAGATAAGGTTAATTTCCCAACATTTGAGGAAGTACTTGGTATTTTAGATATGGCAGAACAAAGAAGAGAATCCTTTAAAAATTTTGGAACAGATACTTATAATAACAGAAGTAGCTCGATTAATCTTTTGCGACAATATTTAGTATTATTAACAGCAAATTCAATTAATAATGCGGTAAAATCAAGTAATAAGTATCATGAATTATTATTAAATAATTTAATGAAAGATGGTCAATTGCTAAATACTACTTTTATAAGTGCAAACTATGATATTCATATAGATAATACAATTTCTAAATTGTATAATAAAGAAAAAATGCCTGTAATGCTAGATTATGGAGTGGATTTTGCCAATTTTAATTTTAAGAATAGTTCTTGGAAAAGGCCTTGTGGAAAAACTATAAAACTGTATAAAGTACATGGTTCACTAAATTGGCTATATTGCCCCATATGTTCAAGTTTAACACTTACACCATATGAAGGTGGTGTAATGAGGATTTTAAATAATCAAGATGAAGCTACTTGTTTAAATTGTAATGAGCGTACAATCCCAATAATAGTTCCACCTACATATTTTAAGAACATGTCTAATGTTTATCTAAGTAGTGTATGGAACAAAGCAGAGGCTTCGTTAAGAAAAGCTGACCTGATTATCTTTTGTGGATATTCATTTCCAGAAGCTGATATTCATATTAAATATATGTTAAAAAGGGTTCAAACAAGTAGAAATAAAAATCCTTTAAAGATAATCGTATTTAATAATCATGAAGATAAATTAACATCGGCCTTAAAAAAGGAAGAAATGAGATATAAAAGGTTTTTGGGTGAACATATCATTTTTACTAAAGATTCTTTTCAGGATTTTGCCATGAATCCTAATAAATATATAAGTCTTATAAAAAATAATAATGGATCATAAAAAGTGCTAAAATATAGTATTAAAAATATTAGGGGGAATAAAAATGTTTGGAGTAATAGTAAATAGTTTAGCTATAGTTTGTGGAGGAATACTAGGTTTAATAATAAATAAAGGAATACCTAAACGATTAGACAAATCTATTATGGATGGATTAGCACTAGTAGTTATATATATGGGTATCTCTGGGGCACTAAAAGGAGACAATCCATTATATGTTATAATTTCTATGACTATTGGTATAATCATAGGTGAATTAATTGATATAGACAATTTGTTAAATAAATTAGGATCATATTTAGATGGACAACTATCTAAAAAAAATATATCAGGTTCAGGTGAAGAAAATAAAATATCAAAAGGCTTTGTTTCTTCTAGTTTATTGTTTTGTGTAGGAGCTATGGCTGTAGTTGGTTCTATTCAAAGTGGGCTTTCAAATGATAATTCAATATTACTTGCAAAAGCAGTATTAGATGGAATTTCTTCAATATTTTTTGCTGCATCAATGGGAGTAGGAGTATTATTATCAAGCATAGCAGTTTTTTTATATGAAGGAATAATTACACTAGGAGCTTCTGGTTTATCAAATATACTAAGTACCAATGTTATAACATATATGACTTGTGTAGGAAGTTTGTTAATTATGGCTATGGGATTAAATATGATTAAAGTATGTGATATAAAAGTTGCAAATATGCTACCAGCTATGTTTATTCCTATAATTATGGGAATTTTCAACATTATTTAGAAGAAGTTTTAGACAAATTATTTATTTGGAAGGAATATAACTCTTAAAATCAAATATTTAGTAATAAAATGAATTAATATTTGATTTCTAGGAGGGGAAACTAAATGATAACTTTTGATATAAACGGCGCAATAATAAAATTTGATGAAAAAAGAGATGAGTATAACACAATTAGAAAAAATTTTAAGTTGTATGGAAATGAGTGTTCTAAACAATTTATGGATTATTGTTTAGACAGTGTAACAAATACTAGACATATTAGTGAAAAGCACTTAGAATATGGTCAAAATTTAGTTTATGAAGTAATAAGAAAAGGTGTAGAAACTCTTGTTGGATATAATATTATAACGATTGACTTTAATTTATTTAAAGAGCTATATTGCAATAAATATTTAGACTTTGAAAGACTTTTTAATAATGTAACTAGAGATTTGTCTAATTCTAAAAATAAAAAAAATATTAAGTTGTTTGATATTAAACCAATCATATCTAAGCTTTGCGAATATCTTTATGAAGATTGTTTTAGTGTACATCTTGCTGTTTTAGATGCATTAATAGATAACGGTGTAACAGAAGTTAATTCTTATATAGACAAAAAATCTATTAGACAGTCAAATGCTCTTTTTAATAATTACAAAGATGGATTTATTAGCAAGCTAGATGGATGCAAGGTAGTACAAAAGATAATAATGTCAAATCCATATAGAAAAGAAGTTTATGAGTTTCTTATCAAAGAAGATGGTGATTTTTCTGGTGAAATCGAAAGTCTAGCATCATATTTAGGATTTGATTTAAAAGAATATAAAAGTTTTTTAATGGATATGTATATAAAAGAATTAATGGATATAGGTGTTGGTGATATTGACACTGCAAAAGAAAAAGTTAAAAAGTATGCAAAATATATAGGTTGTAAAAATGATAGTATATTTATAACTAGAATCGATGCTATATATACTTTTGAAAATGCATAGAAAAAAGCTTCTACTTAATAAGTAGAAGCTTTTTATATATTTTAAAAATTCAAAAAACTTTTGTAAATTAGGTTAATATTTTATTTAGTTAATTTAATTAATAAATAGATGTGTAAGTTAGTTATATTGTTAAAATAACTAATATGTACTTAAGCTAATATGACATTAATATTAATGTATATAATTATTTATAATAATTACTAAAAGTAAATATTTTATTTAATATAATAATAATTAAAGTTGAAATGCTTAAGATACAAAAAAAATAAAAGTAAATACAGCGTTTTTATTTATTTATATTAAGTTTCTATATAAACCATTATGGACATTGATTAAAATAATTAATTACTAAAAAGAATAATATTGTTAATTCTTATTATAAATTATATATTAATTACATTCTTATTTTTACAAAAAATTCTGATAATAAAGCATAATAAAAAAAATACTTGAACAATAGATACAAAAACTGAGAAAATGGTTAAATAAATAACAAAATTATAAGTTTTATGTTTGCTATAATTTCCTTTTTTTGCTAATATTATTAGTAGTAGTACATATACCTAATAAAGATACAATTTTTAAATAGGGGGTAAATTAAATGAGTGAAAAATGCTGTTGCGGGACTGATAAATGTCAAGACTTCAAAGAGCTTGATCCCGTATTAGACAAATATGCCAAAGTACCTGGAAGTTTGATAACTATTTTACAAAAAACTCAAGATATTTATGGATATATTTCAATTAATGCCATGAATTATATTTCAGAGGCAACAGGAATAAAAACTGCCAAAATATATGGTGTTGCCACATTCTATGCGCAATTTAGATTGCAACCAATAGGAAAGTATTTAATAATGTTATGTCAAGGAACTGCATGCCATGTAAATGGATCTGAAATGATTGAAGAAGCTGTTTGTGAATTTTTAAATATTCAAGATGGTGAAACAACAGAAGATGGAAAATTTACATTAAATAATGTTGCATGTTTAGGATGTTGTTCATTAGCACCTGTTATGATGGTTAAAAGCGCAGATGGTGATGAAACTTATGGAAACTTAACTAAAGATTCTGTTAAAGAAATATTAACAGAAATTAGAGAAAGATCATAGGGGGGTGAAAAGTAATGAAAGTTATAATCGGTCAAGGTAGTTGCGGTGTCGCAACTGGAGCAAAAAAGACAGCAGCAGAATTTGAGAGACTTATAGAAGAAAAAAACCTAAATATTAAGGTTGATATTACTGGTTGTGTAGGTACTTGTTACTTAGAACCAATTGTAGATGTATATGACGACAACGAAGTTATGACAAGATATGTAAAAGTAAAACCAGAATGTGTTTTAGAAATAGTAGAAAAACATCTTGTTAATGGGGAAATAGCTACTGATTTAGAAATATCAGATGAAGATAAATTATTTATAGAAAAACAACAAAGAGTTGTACTTAGAAACTGTGGTTTAATAAATCCTGAAAAAATAGAAGAATATGTTGCAGTAGGTGGATATGAAGCTACTAAAAAAGTTGTAACTTCAATGACACAAGAAGATGTAATAGAAGAAATAAAAGTTTCAGGACTTAGAGGTAGAGGAGGCGCAGGATTTCCAACTTGGTTTAAGTGGAATGCTGCCTTACAAAATAAAGCAGATCAAAAATACATAGTATGTAATGCAGACGAAGGTGACCCTGGTGCATTTATGGATAGATCTGTTCTAGAAGGTGACCCTCATTCACTTATAGAAGGTATGATTATAGGTGGATATGCAATGGGTGCCACTGAAGGTGTTATTTATGTTAGAGCTGAGTATCCTCTTGCTATACATAGACTTGAAATAGCTATGGCTCAAGCTAGAGAAAAAGGTTTTCTTGGTAAAAATATATTTGGATCAGGATTTGATTTTGATTTAAGAATAAAAGCTGGTGCTGGAGCATTCGTTTGTGGTGAAGAGACTGCACTTATAGCTTCTCTTGAAGGAGAGAGAGGAATGCCTAGACTAAAACCACCATTCCCAGCTCAAAAAGGATATTGGCAAAAACCTACAAATATAAATAACGTTGAAACTTATGCAAATGTTGCTTGGATAATAGTAAACGGTGGAGCTGCATTTGGTGCAATGGGAACTGACAAGAGTAAAGGCACAAAAGTATTTGCCCTTGCAGGTAAAATTAAAAAAGGCGGATTAGTTGAAGTTCCTATGGGTCTTCCACTAAAAGAGGTTATATTTGGAATAGGTGGAGGAATCAAAAAAGACAAAGCATTTAAGGCTGTTCAAATGGGTGGACCATCTGGTGGATGTATACCATCTGCTTTAATAGAAACTCCTGTTGATTATGAAAATATAAACAAAACTGGGGCTATTGTTGGTTCTGGTGGTATGATTGTAATGGACGAAACTACATGTATGGTTGATATGGCAAGATATTTCCTAGATTTCACTAGAAAAGAATCTTGCGGTAAATGTAACTATTGTAGAGTAGGAACTAAGAGAATGCTTGAAATACTAGAAAGAATCACTAAAGGCGAAGGTAAGGATGGAGATATAGAGCTTCTTGAAGAATTAGCCGTAAAAATAAAAGATGGTTCTATGTGTGGGCTTGGTCAAACTGCTCCTAACCCAGTTCTTACAACTATTAAATATTTTAGAAATGAGTATGAAGATCATATCTATAATAAAAAATGTACAGCTAAGTCATGTAAAGCTTTAATTTCATTTAATATAACTGAAGATTGTAAAGGATGTACAGCTTGTGCTAAGAAATGTCCAGTTGAAGCTATATCAGGTGAAAAGAAAAAAATGCATGTAATAGATCACGATAAATGTATAAAATGTGGTAAGTGCGAAGAAACTTGTAAATTCGGCGCAATAGTTAGAGACTAGGGGAGGAGGATGATAATATGAATAAATTCAGATTAAATATAGACGGAAAAGAAGTATTTGGATTACCAGGTCAAACAATTCTTGAAGTTGCAAGAGAAAATGATGTTTTCATTCCTACTCTATGCTACGATGAAAGAACTAAAATATATGGTTCATGTGGTTTATGTGTAGTTGAAATAGAAGGAATGCCAAAAATGGTGAAGGCTTGCGCTACAGAAATATCACCTAATATGATAATAAAAACTAATACAAGTAGAGTTATAGAGTCAAGAAAAACAAATTTAGAGTTATTACTATCTAATCACGTGGGAGATTGTAGACCTCCATGTGTTCTAGCATGTCCTGCAGGTACTGATTGCCAAGGATATGTGGGCTTAATAGCAAATGGAGAATATGATGCAGCTATTGAATTAATAAAAGATAGAATACCACTACCAGCTGCTATTGGTAGAGTATGTCCTCATCCATGTGAAGAAAATTGTAGAAGAAAACTTGTTGAAGAACCAGTATCTATTGCTTGGTTAAAAAGATTTGCAGCTGATAAAGATTTAGAAAGTGAAAATCCATTTATACCAGAAATATCAGAAGAAACTGGTAAGAGTGTTGCTATAATAGGTGGTGGACCAATGGGTCTATCTGCTGCATATTTCTTAAGACAAATGGGTCATAGTGTAACTATAATTGAATCTATGCCTAAGCTTGGAGGTATGCTTCGTTATGGTATACCAGAGTACAGACTTCCAAAAGCTGTATTAGATGAAGAAATAGCATTAATCGAAAGTATGGGTGTTAAAATGATACCTAATACTAAAGTTGGCGTGGATATACCTTTTGAGACTATAAAAGCAGACTACGATGCTGTACTTCTTGGAATAGGCGCTTGGGTATCTACTGGAGTTAGATGTAAAGGTGAAGATAGTGAAGGTGTTATAGGTGGTATAGACTTCCTAAGAAAAGTTGTTAGAAATGAAGAAATAAAACTTGGTGAAAATGTAGCTATAGTTGGTGGTGGTAATACTGCAATGGATGCTTGTAGAACTGCTGTAAGACTAGGAGCTAAAAAAGTTTATAATATATATAGAAGAACTAAAAATGAAATGCCAGCTGACATGGTAGAAATAGTTGAAGCTGAAGAAGAAGGAGTAATCTTCAAAAACTTAACTAACCCTATAGAAGTTATTGCAGACGAGAATGGGAAAGTAAAACAAGTAGTACTTCAAGTTATGGAACTTGGTGAAGCTGATGCATCAGGCAGAAGAAAACCAGTGCCAGTTGAAGGAAAAACTGAAACTATAGATATAGATACAATGATTCTAGCTATAGGTCAAGCAGTAGATGCTTCTAAATTTGAAGGAATGGATAAGACTAGAAAAAATGCCATAGCTTACGATAAAGATACATTTATGACTAGTATGCCAGGTGTATTTGCTGGTGGAGACTGTGGTAACGATAAGATATCAATAGCTGTAGAAGCTATAGCAGATGCTAGAAAAGTATCAGATTCTATAGATGCTTATTTAAATGGTGAAGTATTAAAATATGAAAAACCATTTGTTGTTGAAAGATTTGATATAACTGAGAAAACATTTGAAGATAGAGAAAGAATGTGTAGACCAGTTATGGATCAATTAGAAGCAGAAGAGCGAAAAGATAACTTTACTGAAGTAGTATTCGGATATGATGAAGAACAAGCAGTAAACGAAGCTTCTAGATGTTTAGAATGTGGATGTCATGATTACTTTGAATGTAAGTTAATAGATTATGCTAATCAGTATGATGTTCATCCAGAAAGACTTGCTGGAGATAAAAATGTAATAGAATTTGAAGATGATCATCCATTTATAGTAAGAGACCCTAACAAGTGTATACTTTGTGGACTTTGTGTAAGAGTTTGTGATGAAGTTATGGGTGTTGGAGCTTTAGGGCTTGTTGACAGGGGATTTGATACTGTCGTTAAACCATCACTTGAAAAACCTTTAGCAGAGTCTGGATGTATGTCTTGTGGTCAATGTGTAAGTGTTTGTCCAACAGGAGCGCTTCAAGAAAGACAAAGTGTAGTAAAAGAAGTTCCACTTGCAACAGATGTTACAGATACAACATGCTCATTCTGTTCAGTAGGATGTTCTCTACATTTAGAATCATATGGAGATATGTTAATTAAATCTAACCCAGATAAAGAAGGTCCGGTAAATAGAGGACTTCTATGTGGTAAGGGTAAATGGGGATTTGATTGTTCAGTTTTAGAAGGCAAATTAACTAATCCACTTATAAAATGTGAAGATGGATTTAGAGATGCTGATTATCATGAAGCTCTAGTGCTTACTGCGAAGAAAGCTGAAAGTATAGCTGCTAAATATGGCAAATATGCTGTGGCTGTTGCCATATCAGATAGATTTACAAATGAAGAAGCTTATGTAATGAAAAAATTAGCAGACACTATGGGTGCAAAAACACTTTGCTTTAATAATGTAGAAAGTGGACTAGAAAAAGTTTTAGGATTAGATGCTTCTCCTAATACAATTGATGAATTATTAGCTACAAATGTAATAGTTACTTTTGGATTTGTTATGGAAAATAACCCAGTAATTCAACTTAAGTTAAAACAAGCTGCTGAACAAGGAGCAAAAGTATATGTTATAAATCCTAAAGAATATGAAGTAAGTAACTTTGATTTTGCTTCAAAAGTTGTATATGTGGAAAATGACTTAAGTGCTGTTAAAGAAATGGCTAAGGCATTAATAGAAATTGGTAAAGTTTCTTCAATAGATAATTTTGAAGAATTTAAAGCTTCAATAGATAATGTTTCTGTAAGAGATGAAATAAATGAAATAGCAAATGCTTATGCATCAGCTAAAAAAGCAATGCTTGTATTCCAACAAAATGTAGTTTCAGTTGAAGTTGCTACTATGATAGGAAATATTGCTCTACTTTCAGGACATATAGGTTCACCTAGAGATGGTGTACTTCAAATAAAAGCTAAAAATAATTCTCAAGGACTAGTTGACATGGGAATAAAATCTGGAGCAGAGGCTATGGAAGGTGTTAAAGGACTTCTATGCTTTGGTGAAAACCCTAATGTTAATTTATGTAATTTAGAATTCTTAATGGTTTTAGATACTCATATGACTGAAACTTGTGATATAGCTGATGTTATTATACCAAGTACTGGATCAGCTTCAGTAAATGGAACATTTACTAACACAGAAAGAAGAATTCAAAGCGTAAATGCAGCTATAGATGAAAATATACTATCTAATTATGAAGTTGCAGCTGAAATAGCTCATGTATATGAAGTAGACTTTAACTATAGAGATACTGCTGATATAAGCGTTGAAATGGAAGACGTTCTACCAAAATATAAATATGCAAAACTTGGAGAAATATATGGAAATGTATTAACTCCAGTTGATGCTAAATTTGTAGTAGTAAATGATGGTGAATTTGTAAATGTTCATGATTGTACTGACAATTTAATGAATATTATAAATGAAAGATTACCTAAACAAGTAAAATAATATTGATTGTTCTATATAAATAATGGAGCCACCCTTTGACAGGGTGGCTCTTGTATTTTAATTATTTAATTTAATTATTTTACGTTTTTAATAGCATTTTCAGCATAAGTTGTAGTTACTACTGAGTCATATGGTACTTTCTCGTTCAATTCTCCGCCTTCAATCATAACATCCATTAATCTATTTAAACTATCTTCTTTTAGAAGAGGATCTGATGACCACGCATCTATTTCTTTATACTTTTGTGCAACAATTTCCAAATCTTCTAAAGAAGTATCTTCAAAGAATGGTTGCATAGCCTTAGCTACTTCTTTGTCAGAAGCTTGTTGAACCCATTTTTGACCTTTATATAGGGCATTAGTAAATCTTTGTACTAAGTCTGAATTCTTATCCATATATGATTTAGTAGCACTGTAACAAGTAAAAGGTATTTCACCAGCATCTCTGCCAACAGATGATACAATATAACCTGCACCTTCTTTTACCAACTGAGTTGCTGTAGGTTCAAATGCAGTAGTATAATCAGCCTCACCAGCAGCAAATGCTCCAGCCATTACACCAAATTGCACATCTGTACGAACGTTCACTTGATTTTTTGATGTTTTTTCACCAATATTTAAACCTTGATTTTTTAGTAAGTATTCCAATGTCATTAGAGGAACTCCGCCAGCTCTTCCACCTAGAATTTCTTTTCCTTCTAAATCTTTATAAGTAAAATTATCATTTTTCTCTCTAGACACTATAAAACTTCCGTCTCTTTTTGTTAATTGTGCAAAGTTAATAGCATAATCATCGCTACCTTGTTTATAAACGTATATAGAAGCTTCAGGACCCATAAGACCTATATCAGCTTCACCAGAAATTAAAGCAGCCATAGTTTTATCTGCACCTTGTGCATCTATTAAATCTACTTTAATTCCTTCTTCTTCAAAAAAACCTTTTGTAATTGCTGCGTATTGAGGTGCATAGAAAACAGAGTGTGTTACTTCTGCTATAGTAACCTTATCTAACTCTTTATCCTTTGTAGACTGGTTATTTGAAGCACAGCCAGTAAGACAGCACGCCCCTAAAGAAAGAGCACTTGCAAGAGCAATAATCTTTTTATGCATATATATATCCCCCTATAAATTAACGATAATATATTATATTTGATAGGGTATATTTATGTTACAAAAAAAGAGAACATATATTATATATGTTCTCTAAAATATTTAATCATTTAGTTCTATTTTATTTGTTTCACTTAAATATTTATTGTTTTCCATTGGTATATCATCAAAAATAAATTGTTTTAAAACTACTACTGAATTTTTATCATATAGCCAAACCCAACCAGCATCTTTATATTTTCCGCCTTTAGAGTGTACTTCATCTATAATAGGGAATTGTCCCTGTTTTATTGTACCATCTTTAGATAAGATTTTATAAGCTGATGTTCCGAGATTTAATAATTCAATAGATCCCATATTAGTACTTACACATGGAAGTAAAGATTTTATTAATTTTGGATATTCAGATAAAGAAAGACCTTTTAATTTTGATGCTACTCCCATAATAACTTTTCTTTGCCTTCCATCTCTATAAATGGCGCTATCTATATCTCTAATTCTACAATAAGATATAGCTTGATAACCTGTTAATGTTTGTACACCAGAACTTGAAATTAACTTCATTTCACCTTTGTCAGGATTGTTATAAGATTCATATGTGGAAGGTATTAACTTATTTACAGCTTTCATTTCTTTTTTAGAAATATCTACTTCCACTCCTCCAAGTTTTGTGATTACATCCATTAATCCTTCAAAATCAATTTGAATAAATTTATCAATTTCTATTCCAAATTCACTTTTTATAGTTTTAAATAATAACTGCTCTTTACCCCAAAAGTAGGATGCATTAAGCTTACCCTTGCCTTCTCCTGGTATTTCAACATATGTATCACGGGCTAAAGAAGTTAATTTTACACTTTTGTGTGTATTATCAATAGTAAGGATCATCATGCAGTCAGATCTGTAGGCGCTTTCATTTTCTCTACCATCAGTTCCCAGTAATAATATGTTGGTAACTCCCTCGACTTGTTGGTCAGTATTTACATTATTTATTCTATAATAGAGAAAACCGAAAACAGCCATTGGTAATAATAAAAGTACTAAAACTAAAGCTATGACAATTTTTTTCCCACGAGACATATTTACACTCCTTTATATATTCAAAGTTTCAAAGAAATTTCAAATATAAATTTTTAATAATTTAAAGAGATATTACTATTGTTTTTTAAATATTCATTATTATTCATGTCTATGTTTTTGTATATAAAATCTCTTAATACACATGTGGAGTTAGTATCATATAGCCATACCCAACCTGAATTGCCATATATTCCACCTTTTGAATGTATTTCATCTGTAATAGGGAATTCACCTTCTTTTAAAGTTGTTTTAAGTGATTTTCCAGCTAAAATATTATGTCCTGTAAGTGCAAGACTAGTAATTTCATTAGATGTTAAATTTGTTTTAACATATGGAATTATAGCATCTATTAACTGTGGATATTTTGTAAAAGACACATCTTGGTATTTTTTCATTACAGCATTAATAACTTTTCTTTGTCTACCATCTCTAAGTATGGCACTATCCGCTTTTCTAATACGGCTATAAGATAAAGCTTGATAACCATTTAATGTTTGTTTACCTGGTGATTCTATTAATTTCATTTCTCCTTTGTTAGGATTTTTACAGAATTTATAGCATTCTGGAATAAATCTATTTACTTCATTTATTTCTGATTGTTTAACATCTATTTCTACACCGTCTAAAGCATAAATAATATCCATTAAAGAAGTAAAGTCAACAATAACATATTTATCTAGACCTATACCAAATTCATTCTCAATTGTTTCAAATAAAAGATTTTCCTTTCCCCAAAAATATGCAGTATTTAATTTCCCTTTGCCTTTTCCTGGTATATCTACATAAGTGTCTCTTGCTAAAGAAGTAAGTTTAATATTTTTATTATTATTATCAACAGTAAGAATAATCATAGAATCTGTTCTAAAGGCAGTTTCATCTTTTCTACCATCAGTTCCCAGTAATAAAATATTTGTTATACCATCAACTTCTTTAATTTTAGACTTGTAAGTTGATGATACTGTTACATCTTTCAGTTTGTATTGTAAATATCCATATACCGACACTGGTATTATGATAATAAGGGATATTATACAAATAATAATTTTTTTGTATTTTGACATTTTCCATCACCCAATCTGATTATATTTATTTATAGTAAAAATTATACCAACTCAAGTATGTTAGGGCAAGAAGTAATTGAATTTTTTTCCAATAAACTACATTTTTAGACGTTTTAAATTTTTATTATATTAAACAAAGTTATTTAACAAAATATAGGTAATCGCTTTCATATTGGTAAAAAATGGAATATAATTATATTGACTATAAGTCAAAAAAATAATAGGGGGAAAATAAGGAATGAAAAAGATCTTATCTATTTTACTATCCTGTGTCCTAGGACTTGGTTTAGTTGCGTGTAGTTCTTCGTCAAATGAAACTAGTAGTGAAGGTAAAGAAATTGCAATGATAACTGATATAGGAACAATTGATGACAAATCATTTAACCAAGGTACTTGGGAGGGAATAGAAGCTTACGCTAAAGAACACAATATCACTCATGAATATTACAAGCCAACAGAACAATCTACAGATGCATATTTAGCAGCTATAGAGTTAGCTGTTAAAGGTGGTGCAAAAGTAGTAGTTACTCCAGGATATTTATTTGAAGAGCCTATATACATAGCTCAAGACAAATACCCAGATGTACACTTCATATTAATAGATGGTAATCCACATGATAAAGATATGAAAGATTACAAAACAAATAAAAATACTGTTGGTATAGTATTTGCAGAAGAACAATCTGGTTACTTGGCAGGTTATGCAGCTGTTAAAGAAGGGTATACAAAACTTGGATTTATGGGTGGAATGGCGGTACCTGCTGTAACTCGTTTTGGATATGGTTTTGTACAAGGTGCTGACGCTGCAGCAAAAGAGTTAAAATTAGATAAAGTAGATATTAAATACCATTATACTGGTGGATTTGATGCTACACCAGAAGTACAAACATTAGCCTCATCTTGGTATACTGATGGAACTGAAGTAATATTTGCATGTGGTGGTGCTGTAGGAAACTCTGTAATGTCTGCTGCAGAATCAATAGAAGGTAAAAAAGTTATAGGTGTTGATGTTGACCAAAGTAGTGAGTCCGATACAGTAATAACTTCTGCAATGAAAGGTTTATCATCAGCAGTAAAACAAACTTTAGATGACTATTATAATGATAAGTTCCCAGGAGGACAATCTTTAGTTCTTGGTGCTGAAAAAGATGGTGTTATGCTTCCTATGGAAACATCTAAGTTTGAGAAATTCACAAAAGAAGATTACGATAAAGTTTACAAAGATTTAGCAGATGGAAAAATAAAACTTCAAAAAGACGATGTTAAAAAAGCAACAGATTTAAATGTTAGTGTTGTATCTGTAAAAGTAGTAAAATAAATATATTTTTTATAAATAAGTAAAAAGTCAGTTCTTACGTAACTGACTTTTTTATTTTGACAATTTCCAAAAATTGTAAAAAAACTTTTTTTCTTGTATAATTATAATAAACAAATAATTAGTAAGGAGATATCTATGGAACATATAATAGAAATGCTAAATATAACTAAAGAATTTCCTGGGATAATAGCTAATGACAATATTACTTTACAACTAAAAAAAGGAGAAATACATGCTTTATTGGGTGAGAATGGAGCAGGAAAATCCACACTAATGAGTGTGCTGTTCGGTTTGTACCAACCAGAAAAAGGTGTAATTAAAAAAAATGGAGAGGTTGTAAATATTAAAGATCCAAATGATGCAAATGAATTAGGCATTGGAATGGTTCACCAACACTTTAAGTTAGTTCATAATTTTACGGTACTACAAAATATAATTCTAGGCGTGGAAACTACAAGTCATGGATTGTTAAAAATGGAAGATGCTAGAAAAAGGGTTATTGATTTGTCTGAAAAATATGGACTAATGGTTGAACCAGATGCGATTATAGAAGATATAACAGTAGGAATGCAACAACGTGTAGAAATATTAAAAATGTTATATAGAGATAATGAAATTTTAATATTTGATGAACCAACAGCAGTACTCACTCCTCAAGAGATAGAAGAATTAATGAGAATAATGAAAAGTTTGGCGAAAGAAGGAAAATCCATTTTATTTATTACTCATAAATTAAATGAAATAAAAGCAGTAGCTGATAGATGTACAGTTCTTAGAAAAGGAAAATATATTTACACTGTCAAAGTTAACCAAGTTACAAAAGAAGAACTTTCCGAAATGATGGTAGGACGTAAAGTAAACTTAGAAATAGAAAAGAACATAACAAAAATTGGAGAAACTGTATTGGAAGTAAAAAACATATCAGTAAATTCCAAAGGTAATAATAAGAAGCTAATTGATAATGTGTCTTTTAATGTTAAAAAGGGAGAGATAGTTTGTATTGCAGGAATTGACGGAAATGGTCAATCAGAATTAGTATATGCTTTAACAGGACTTGGTCCTATAAGTAGTGGATGTGTTTATTTAAATGGAAGTGATATTACTAATGAAAGTGTTAGAAAAAGAAATATTAAAGGAATGGCACATATACCAGAAGATAGACATAAAGATGGATTAGTTTTAGAGTATTCTTTAGGTGAAAATCTTATGTTAAAAAGATATTTTGCGAAAGATTATCAAAATAAAGGATTTATAAATTTTCGCAGTGTGGATGAATATACAAATAAATTAATAAGTCAATATGATATTAGAAGTGGTAAAGGGAATAAAACTACTGCTAGGAGCATGTCGGGAGGCAATCAACAAAAGGCTATTATAGCTAGAGAAGTTGATTTAGACCCAGAAATATTAATAGCAGTACAGCCTACTAGAGGGCTAGATGTTGGAGCAATAGAGTATATACATAATCAGTTAATTGAAGAAAGAGATAGAGGCAAAGCTATCTTACTTGTATCACTTGAACTTGATGAAGTTATGAATTTAAGCGATAGAATATTAGTAATTTATGAAGGAAAAATAGTTGCAGACTTAAAACCAGAAGAAGTAACAGTTCAAGAATTAGGTTTATATATGGCTGGATCTAAAACACAAATTACAAGTGAGGTGAGCGCTCATGAATAAATTAAATAAATTAATACGAAGTGACGGATTTAATAGTGCAATGTCCTCTATATTTGCCATATTAATAGGACTTGCTTTTGGATTTATTGTTTTATTAATAAGTAATCCATCACAAGCAGTAAGGGGATTTGGAATAATTTTAGAAGGCGGATTTAGTACAGGAGCAAAAGGTATCGGTCAAGTTCTTTATTTTGCCACACCATTGATACTAACTGGTCTTTCGGTAGGATTTGCATTTAAAACAGGGTTGTTTAACATAGGTGCTCCAGGACAATTTATAATGGGCGCATTTGCAGCAGTATTTGTAGGGGTTAAGTGCACATTTTTACCAGCACCATTTCACTGGATAGTAGCACTGCTAGCTGCAGCAATTGTTGGAGGGCTTTGGGCATTGATTCCGGGCATATTAAAAGCTTATTATAATGTACATGAAGTTATTTCAACAATTATGATGAATTATATAGGTATGTATTTATGTAATATGTTAGTTAAATTATATATATATGATTCTAACAAATCTATGTCACAAAATTGTTTAGCAAGTGCAGATTTACCAAAGTGGGGATTAGATAAGGTTTTTGTCAATGTTACAGGTACCTACAAAGATATCTCTACAGTAAATGGAGGAATAATCATCGCTATTATTGTAGCTATATTAATTTATGTTATTTTAAATAAGACTATATTTGGATATGAGTTAAAGGCTTGTGGATTTAATTCAAGTGCAAGTAAATATGCAGGAATAAATGAAAAGAGAAATATTATTTTATCTATGGTAATAGCAGGTGCTTTATCAGGACTTGGTGGAGGATTACTTTACTTATCAGGAGCAAATGGTAGACATATTAAAGTTGTAGACGTCTTAGCAGTAGAAGGTTTTAATGGGATACCAGTTGCACTTCTTGCACTTTCAAATCCTATAGGAATAATATTTTCTGCAATATTTATTTCTTACTTAACTTTAGGTGGAAACTACTTGCAAACTCTTAATTTTATGCCGGAAGTAATTGATATAATTATAGCTTGTATTATTTACTTTAGCGCTTTTGCATTATTCTTTAGATCCATATTACCTAAAATACTAAAAAAGAAAGATTCTAAAAAAGAAATAATAGAAGCTACTGAAGGGAGTGAAGAGTAATGGAAATACTATTTTTAATAGTACAACAAACAATGTTCTTTTCCATACCTTTGTTAATAGTTGCACTTGGAGGAGTATTTACCGAGCGAGGTGGAGTTACAAATATAGCCTTAGACGGAATAATGATTATGGGTGCTTTTACAAGCATTTTGTTTATAAATAAAATGCAAGATAAAATGAGTGGCCAATTACTATTAATAATGGCAATACTTATTGCAGTAATAACAGGTATGATATTTTCACTTTTACTTGCATACTCAGCAATAAATATGAAAGCAGACCAAATTATAGGTGGAACGGCTTTAAATATGTTTGCACCAGCTTTTGCTATTTATGCAGCTAGAATGATTCAAACAAATGGAGTTCAACAAATTACATTTGACAATTCTTTTAGAATTCCTTCAGTTCCTATATTGGGAGATATACCTATAATAGGAGATTTGTTCTTTAAGAATTGCTATATAACTACATATATAGGTTTAGCTATTTTAGTAATAGCTATTATAGTATTATATAAAACGAAATTTGGACTTAGACTTAGAGCTTGTGGTGAACATCCCCAAGCAGCTGATTCAGTAGGAATTAGTGTTTATAAAATGCGTTATTCAGGGGTATTGATCTCTGGTGCCCTTGCAGGACTTGGAGGGTTAGTATTTGTAATACCAACTTCTACTAATTTTAATGCTACAGTTTCTGGGTATGGTTTCTTAGCCCTTGCTGTTATGATTTTTGGTCAGTGGAAACCCTTAAGAGTATTATTCGCAGCATTTTTCTTTGGTTTAATGAAAACTGTTGCATCTGCATACTCAGTTATACCTTTGCTTTCAGGTTTAAATATACCTAGTGATGTATATAAAATGATACCTTTTATTGCAACGCTTATAGTTCTAGCATTTACATCAAAATCATCACAAGCTCCAAGAGCTGTTGGAGAGCCTTACGACAAAGGGAGTAGATAGATAAAGAAAAAGTATTGCAAAAAGCAATACTTTTTTCTATCCTTTAATTTTTCGTTGTCTATAATAATAAAATTTTTCTATTAGATTAACAATTTCATACATAGCCCAAGCACAAACTGCAAGTACAAATACACCCATCATTACTACGTCTAGTTTAAATACTTGGCTTCCATAGACAATTAAATAACCTATACCATATCTTGAAACTAAAAATTCACCAACTATGACGCCTACCCAAGCCATACCAATATTAATTTTAGTTAGATTTATTAAATTTCCTATATTACCAGGTAAAATAAGCTTAAATAGAATTTGACTCTTTGTAGCCCCGAAACTTTTTAACATTTTAATTTTTTCTTCGTCCATATTTTTAAAATAATTATATGCAGATAATATAGTAATAACAATAGAAATAGCAACTGCTGTAACTACGATACCTTCAATACCTGCGCCTACCCATACGATTATAATAGGAGCAAGTGCTGTTTTAGGTAGTGCATTAAGAACTACTAAAAATGGGTCTAAAATTTTAGCTAATGTATCTGACCACCATAGCATAATGGCTATAATTATACCTAAGGTACTACCAATAACTAAACCTAGTACTGTTTCATAAACTGATATACCTATATGCTTAATTAATACTCCGCTGGAAACATAAGATATAAATAGATTATAAATATCAGAAGGTTTACTAAATAAAAAAGTACTAATAATATTATTGTTAGCTAATGCTTCCCAAACAATAAAGAAACCTATTAATAAAACAATTTGTATTACAAATATCTTAATTTTTCTCATTTTAACATCTTTTAAATATTTTTCGTATTCAATAGATTTATCATTGAATCTCATTATTATCTAGCTCCTTCCATAATAAGTCAAAATAAGTTTGAAATTTAGGAACTTTACGACACTCAAATGGTGTTCTAGATTCTCCAAGCCCTAAATCTATATCACATTCACTTTTAATACTAGAAGGTCGCTTTGATAGTACTGCTACCTTATCTCCCATAGCTATAGCTTCACTTATATCATGAGTTACTAAAATAGCAGATTTGTTTTCATTTTTTATTATTCTATAAACGTCATCGCTTACAAGTAATCTTGTTTGATAATCTAGTGCAGAAAATGGTTCATCAAGTAAAAGAACATCAGGGTCTACTGATAAAGTACGAATAAGTGCAACCCTTTGTCTCATACCTCCTGATAATTCTTTAGGATACATATTTCTAAAATCCCATAAATCATAAGTTTTTAATAATTTTTCAACTCTGTTGATGGCTTCAGGGTCTTTGTTTTTTTGTATTTCAAGACCGATAGTAATGTTGTCCATAATACTTCGCCATTCTAAGAGATGATCTCTTTGGAACATATAACCAATGGTCCCGTTAATAACAACATTACCACTAGTTGGTTTTAATAGTTTTGTAAGTATATTTAATATTGTTGATTTTCCAGAACCTGACGGTCCTAATAGTGATAAAATCTCTCCTTGTTGAAGAGAGAAGTCAATATTTTGAAGAACTTGAAGTTCTCCTTCTTTTGAATAAAAATTTTTGCAGAGGTCAGTAACTTTGATAATCTCCTCCATTTAAGTCACCCCCATGAAGTTTAAAGACTATATACTATAGTATTAATTGGGGCTAGTATTTGTACCAAAATTTAGAGAATAAATAATCATTTAACTATACACAAACTGAATATGTAATGTTAGGAGTTGATATGCATACATGTATGTTCAAATTGTATTAAATCAAATGGTAAGAACATTTATAGATTTGTATATCATTGCCATTTTGTTACATGATTAAAAGATCATGATTACAAACTTATGCTTATAATATCTATACAAACGTAGTCAAGTAGTGCATAATATTGTTAGTAAAGCTTTAACATGTGAAAATATAATTAGAATATATAGAGAATAATTGGTAGAATTAATCAAAGTTATGCCTAGTATTACAATAGAAGATATACATATCCCAATTTTATATATAATCATAAAAATCTATAATTGAATTTACATATTAATAACAAAAGAGAAGATTAAAAGGAGTTTTAGAAATGTATACAGCAGATTATTTTATTGAAAAACTAAATATGAATTCTCACCCAGAAGGTGGATTTTACAAAGAGACATTTGTTTCCGAACAAACTATTACAGATAATGAATTAGATGTGAGCTTTAAAGGTGTTAGAAAATTATGGTCGAGTATTTACTTTTTATTAAGAAATGGAGAAGTTTCAAATTTTCATAGACTTAAATCTGATGAAATGTGGTATTACCAAGCAGGTTCTCCATTAACAATATATATGATTTCTCCTGAAGGTGAACTTACAGAAGAAAAGCTTGGATTAGATATTGAAAATGGAGAAAAGCCTCAAGTTTTAGTTCGTAAAAACTATATATTTGGCTCTGCCATGAATAATCCAGGATATGCTCTTGTTGGATGTATGGTTTCCCCTGAATTTCAATTTGAAGACTTTGAGTTATTTGAAAGAGAATATCTTTTGAATAAATACCCTCAACATAAAGATGCTATTATTAAATTAACAAGACAGTAACATATAGTATAAAAGTTGGAGACAATATAAAAAATAGTATTATATGTATTTAGGACTATGACAATAGAAGATAATTCTTCAAGCAGTTTTAAAAGAGTCAAGAGAATAAAGTAATGTAAAATACCCTAGGTCTGAAAAACAGACCTAGGGTATTTTTTTAATGAAGAACTTGAAGTTCTCATTCTTTTGAAATGTTACGAAAGATGATGAACCGTAATAAAAAACATAAAATAATTATGGCGAAATGGTATGAAAAGTAATATGATTACATTGAAGAGGAAAAATTTGAAATTTTATGATAAATGATTTAATAGATTTAAGAAAGTAAACATATCTAGGAGGTGATAAAAAAGATATACTATGATGAAAATAGTGAGGAGAAAAGGGGATAAAATAAGTGGATAAAAGTACTAAACATAATAAAATAATTATATTTTCTTTAATAATGATTTTGATTATTTCAATACTAATATCTTTTGCCATTGGAAAATATCCTATTGAGCCTAACCAAGTATGTGGAATATTATTATCAAAAATTAGGAATATAGATAAGTTCTGGACTGATAGCATGGAAACCATATTTTTTAATGTTAGATTACCACGAATAATATTAGCATGTTTGGTAGGAGGGTGTTTAGCCGCGGCAGGTGCATCATATCAATGTATTTTCTTAAATCCTATGGCAGCACCAGATATATTAGGTGCATCTTCAGGGGCTGCATTTGGAGCAGCTTTAGCAATATATCTTTATAAAAGTGGAAGTCAAGTTACGATTAGCGCATTTATTTTCAGTTTAATTACAGTATTTCTAGTATATATGATAAGTCAAAGAACAAAAGGTAATAAGGTATTAGGATTAATTTTATCAGGTATTATGATAAGTTCACTGTTTTCTTCTGCAACATCATTTATTAAACTTGTAGCAGATCCTAATGATCAATTACCAGCCATAACCTATTGGCTAATGGGAAGTTTGTCTGGAACTAAAACTGCAGATGTAAAATTTGCAATTATACCAATGGTAATAGGGATAATACCCTTACTTTGTATTAGCTGGCAAGTAAATATATTAACAGTTGGGGAAGATGAAGCTAGAACAATGGGTATAAACACCAAGCTCATACGATTTATAACAATAATATGTGCAACACTTTTAACTTCTGCTAGTGTAGCAGTAAGTGGCATGATAGGTTGGATTGGTCTTGTGATACCACATTTATCTAGAAAATTAGTTGGAAATAATTTTGTTTATTTATTACCTACATCAATTATCTTTGGAGCGTCATTTTTATTGTTAGTAGATAATGTGTCTAGAAATTTATGGACCAGCGAAATACCTATAGGGATATTAACTTCATTTATTGGCGTGCCATTTTTTATATATTTAATCACAAGAAGGGAGGGTTAATATGCTATTAGAAGTTAAGGATCTTACTTATTCTTACAGAAATATTAAAGTACTGGATAAAGTATCTTTTGCTGTAGAGGATAGTGAATTACTGTGTATTTTGGGACCTAATGGAGCAGGAAAAAGTACAATGTTTAAGTGTATACTTCAATTATTAAAAGATTATAAGGGAGAAATACTATTAGATAATAAAAAGTTAAAGGAGTACAAAATACGAGAATTAGCAAGAAAAGTAGCTTACATACCACAATCTCATAACCCTGTTTTTAGTTACTCTGTTACAGAAATGGTACTTATGGGTACTACATCACAAAACTCACCTCTGTCTAAACCAAGTAAATCACAAATTAATATAGTTGAAGAATCTTTAGAAAAAATAGGGATTTCATATTTAAAAGATAGAAGCTTTGTAAATTTAAGTGGAGGAGAAAGGCAATTAGTATTAATCGCAAGGGCTTTGGCACAAAATGCAAAAATACTTATAATGGACGAGCCAACTTCAGACTTAGATTATGGCAATCAAATTAGAGTGTTAAACATAGTAAAGGAATTAACAAGAGAAGGATATACAATTATACAATCAACACACAATCCAGACCAAGCCTTTTTATATGCAGATAAGGTTTTAGCTTTATATAACCATAAAGTATTATCATTTGGAACACCTAAGTACATAATTAATTCAGGGCTTATTAAAAAACTATACAATGTCGATGTGGAATTAAACAGTTTATACGATGATAAAATCAGAATCTGTATACCAAAAAGTGCAATAATATAATTTTTTAAGGGGGATAAAAATGAAAAGGAAATTATTATCACTATTGTTGGTACTAGCTTTATGTATAACATCTTTAGTTGGATGTTCCTCATCTAATAATGAGAAAGAGAAAGATAGTGCAAAAACAATAAAATTTACTGACTCAGTGGGAAGAGAAGTTGAAATTCCCAAAAATATTACAAAAATAGCTCCATCAGGAAACTTAGCACAAATTGTATTATTTTCAGTAGCACCAGATAAATTGGTTGGATTATCAGGAGAATGGTCAAAAGATTCAAAGGACTATATAAATGAAAAATATACTAAGCTTCCTATATTTGGACAATTTTATGGAAAAGGTGATTTAAATATAGAGGCTCTTGCAGCTGCTAACCCACAATTAATTATCGATATAGGTGAGAAAAAAGATGGTATGGAAGAAGATTTAAATTCTATACAAAAACAAACAGGAATACCTACTATTTTTATAGAGGCTACAACTTCTAATATGTCAGACTGCTATACTACGTTGGGCAAAATATTAAATGTTGAAAATGAAGCTAAAGTATTATCTGATTATTGTAAGACTACTTATAATACAACTGTAGAAACAATGAAAAAAATAGGCGATAAAAATAAAGTAAGCCTTGCTTATTGTTTAGGAGATACAGGAACTAATGTAATAGCAAAAGGTTCTTTTCATGCAGAAATAATAAATCTACTAGCTAATAATGTGGCAGATTTAAAGGAACCATCAAGCAAAGGTAACGGAAATGAAGTTTCATTAGAACAATTATATATTTGGAATCCAGATGTAATAGTATTTGCACCACAAAGTGTATATAGTGATGTAAAAAATGAAAATGAATGGAAAAAATTAAAAGCTATATCCAATGACAAATATTATGAAGTACCAAGTACACCATATAACTGGATGGGATTTCCTCCTTCTGTAAATAGATATATGGGAATGATTTGGCTTTCTGAAACTCTTTATCCTGAAGAATTTAATTATGATTTAAAAGAAAAAACAAAAGAATTTTATAAATTATTCTATCATGCTGATTTAAGCGATGAGCAATATAAAGAATTAAATAAAAATGCTATTAAATAATTTTTTAGGAGAATTAATATATGAGAATGAACTGGAATGATATTACAATAAAGTCCTTTGTGGATGCAAGTGAATATACGGGCTTTCATAAAGAATTAGCTCAGTATATAATGCCTTATATAAAAAGTAGTGGAAGCTTTTGTGATATAGGTTGTGGTCTTGGACTTATTGATATATATCTAAGTAAAGATTTAGAAGATATAACTTGTGTTGATATAAATAAAAATGCAATTAGTTATTTAGAAAAGTCCATATATGATAATAATATAGAAAATATAAAATGTATGGTTAAAGACTATAAAGAAATTGATACAAAATTTCATACTATTTTAATTTCATTTTTTTCTTATGAAGACTTAGAGTACTTTTCTAAAAGATGTGATAGATTAATTGCAATTGTCAACGATAGGTCAACATCTCATATTCCTATATCTATAAAAGTAATGAAAGAAATAAATCAGCATAGCTCAAAAAAATTGAAAAATCTATTAGATGAAAATAAAATAAACTATAAATATATGCCATTAAGTATGGAATTTGGTCAAACATTTATTAATGAGGAAGAAATGGTCAAATATGCAAAGTCCTATGATAATGGGCAAGAGTATGATGCAATTTACAATCATATAGTAAAGAATGTGGTAAAGGGTGATAATGTATCTTATTATCTTCCTTATAAAAAAAATATTTCTATTTTCGTAATAGATTTTAATAAATAATTAGTAGAACTTTAAAACATCAGATAGTTAAATATTCTATCTGATGTTTTTTTAGTAAAAAAATTATTAATATGTAAGTATTAAGTTTATCTTATATATTAATAAGAAATGAAAGTATCACAATTTGTATTGTTATAGTTAATCTGCACACTAGAAGCTGTACAAGTTTCCATACTGTTATATTTACACTTTTTAGCTTTACATTTTATATCTGTAGATGTTGTAAGTGAATTACTTGTGCAGTTCATAAGGTCACTTTTATTTGGGTTGAAAGTTCCACACTTAGTTCCTGTTGAAGTAGCTGCTCCAGAACCTAAAATGTCAATATTTCCAGCATAGCATATTCCTGAATTATTATAAATACAATTGTCAGCATAGCAATTTAATGTCATTGTATTTTCCCTCCATTTATCTTTTTATTATTATTCACAAATATTTGATTTTCATTCTATATATGTAAAATATTAGATATTTTGTATATTTAACTCTGGAAACTATAGCACATTTTATTACTTTTTAGAATAATTTATACAAATGATATATTTTAACTTGTTGGAATATGTCTAGGTACAAGTAAGGAGGGGATATAATGGACTTAAGTTTTTTGGCAAGTTTTGAAGTTCCTGTTATTATTGGAATTTGTCTTTGTGTAGGATATGTAATAAAATCTAGCTTAGATTTTATACCAAACAAATATATACCATTGATAATGGCTGTATTAGGTCTTGTAGTCAATGTATTGATGAATAAGGGTATAGATGCTAATATTGCACTAGCAGGTATGGTTAGTGGATTATCTAGTACAGGATTACATCAAGCCTTTAAAAATCTAATACAAGCAAATCATAGCGCTGAAGAAAATACTACTGAAGAAGAGAATAGGGATAAATAGAGTAGGTAAAATAACAAATTAGCTGATATAAACGAATGTGATATTAATTTGCATTCGTTTATATTCTAATATTAATATGATATAATGCTAATATATTATTTTGACTGTAGATAAAGAAGAGAAAGGAATTTGTATATAGTTATGTTTATATTAGTTTTATTAATAATTGTGCTAGTAATATTAATTTGTATTGCTTATAAATTATATAATTATGCCTTAAATCCAAATAGTTCAAAAAAAGGCATATTTAATAGTAATAATAAAAATGAACTTAGAAAAGAAGATCTTTGGATTAATGATTTTAATGATAAAAAAAGTGTTTACATAAATTCATTTGATAGCTTAAGACTTCACGCATATGAAATAAAAGAAAACAAAAGTAATAAATGGGCTATTACAGTTCATGGTTATACTACAAATGCAGAGTATATGAGCAGCATAGCTTATAAGTATTACACTTTAGGATATAATGTGATAATGCCAGATTTAAGAGGCCATGGAAAGAGTGAGGGTCATTATATAGGTATGGGTTGGCATGACAGGTTAGATATTATAAAATGGATAGAATATATTTTAAATGAAGATGAAAACGCTCAAATTTTATTACATGGAATTTCTATGGGTGCAGCAACAGTTATGATGGTTAGTGGGGAAGAGTTGCCTAAAAACGTAAAGGTTATTATTGAAGACTGTGGTTATACAGGTGCTAAAGAACAGCTTGCATATAAGTTAAAAAACATGTTTAAATTGCCATCATTCCCTTTACTAAATATTTGTAATATAATAACAAAAATAAAAGCAAAATATTTTATAAGTGAAGCTTCAGCTATTGATCAAATAAAAAAATCAAAAACACCAATACTTTTTATACATGGAGACAAAGATAAGTTTGTTCCATTTTATATGTTAGATGAATTATACGATGGTTGTAATGCTTATAAAGATAAGTTAATAATAAATAATGCAGGTCATGCAAAATGTGAAAAAGTCGATAGTGACATGTATTGGGAAAAGGTAATTGCTTTTATATCTAAATTTATTAAATAAAAAACTTGCTAATTCATAAGAAAGCACAGGATAGAGATCTATTCTGTGCTTTTTTGTTTGTTGTTTAATTTGAAGACTGTAACACTTCTAAATTCATTATTTGCTCAGTTGAGTAGTTATAACTTGATGAATTAGCACAAGAAATAAAATTATAAAATGAAGCAAAATTTTCGAAAGTTATTTTTAAACTTTTATATTCGCTAATTAAAAATATATTAATGAAAAACATTACAAAGAATACTTTTATAGATAATAAAGCAAATGAAAATTTAAACTTATCATATATATTTTTTTCTTTTAAAAATAATCTTATAAAGCCATACGCTTTAACGTAATCATTTTGTGTGCTAATAGAATAGTTTCTTACAATACTCGTTTTTCTGATTCTATAGTAGTATAGAGTATCAGAAATTATAGATACTTTTTTTGCCTTATAAAATAAATCACACATTATTGAAATATCTTCATATTTTATGCTTGGAAAGTTTATATTTTCAAATAGCTCTTTTTTCCATAGTTTATTCCATAAATATGAATGTATAAGGTTATCTGGTATTAAAGATTTCAAAATATTATAGCTAGAGTATACTCCAGAGCTTTTTTTACAGACTACTGGCAATTTTAATTTTGAATTATCATAATATCTATAGAAATTGCAAATTACTACATCTGCATTTGTATTACAACTCTCATTATAAAGCCTTTCTAAGTAATTGTATTCAATAAAGTCATCACTATCAATAAATACTATGTAGTCACCACTTACATTTCTTAATCCTTCATTACGAGCACTGGCAACACCTTGATTACTTTGGCGAATTACCTTGCAGTTTGTGATTATCTTTTCGTATTTTTTTAATATTTCGTAAGAATTATCCAAAGAACCATCATCAACACAAATAAGCTCATAGTTTTTAAAACTTTGATTATGTATAGAATTTAAACATTCTTCAAGATAAGAACTTGTATTATGCACAGGTAGTATAATACTGATAGTTGGTTTAGCTTGCTTGAACATAATTAAATCCACCTTTCGCAAGAATCACTAATTAGAAGTATATCATATAATTAATAAGAATAATTAGTTAAAATGTATAAAAAAACATATATTTTCATAATAATTATAATAGTTTAAATTTATTATTTTTATACATGAGGAGGTTTTTTAATGTCTAAAGAAGAAAGTAGAACTTGCAAGAATGTTCAAGAATGGGAGGAGAAGATTATAAAGATTTTCCCAACGGCTATTCCAAACGAGTGTACATGGTTCGATGAGATAGATATTTTGAATGTATTGTTTACGTTATGTAGTAACAAGGTGGCGAATATTTTTTACCCAGAAGGCAAGAAATTAGGTATATATGGAGTTGATTTTTCTACTGAAGACAAATGCATAGAGTTGATTACTGAAAATACTATTGATATAGTAAGCCCCTTAAAGCTTTCTTTTCACTATTATGATGATGCTTTAGAGTGGAGCTATTTTAGATTAGAAACAGATGACTTAAAACAAATAAGTAAAACTAAAAATGAATTACATAAAGAAGCACTAATATCTTTTGATGATGGAAATTACTTGGATGTAATGTCAGGAGTAGAAAAGTATGGAGATAAAGATAAGTTAGAGAGCTTATTAATTGAAGATGCAAAATTAGTTAATAGATATATAAAAAAATCATCTTTTTTAATATTTGCTAGAAGCTCATACTTTAAAGAATTTTATGATAAATCCTTTAATTCATTTTCTGATGAAGAATTATCAGATATGATTGAATGCTTAATCTTAAATGGTAATGTTTAAATAAACTTATGTTTGTTTATATTAAAAGAGCAGAGTGTTTGTACGATTGTTAAAATTAATTATATGTTTACTTTAAATTGTGTGTATAATATAATAAAGAAGAATATTATATACTTATGAAAAGTATGTAACATAATAGGAGGAAACACTATGAGTAAATCACCAGTTCCAACACCTCATATAGGGGCACAAGTTGGAGATATAGCTGAAACAGTATTATTACCAGGAGATCCACTAAGAGCTAAATTTATAGCTGAAAACTTCTTAGAAGATGTAACAGAGTACAATACTGTAAGAGGAATGTATGGCTATACAGGATACTATAAAGGAAAAAGAATATCAGTTCAGGGGTCAGGAATGGGAATACCATCAATAGGTATATATTCATTCGAATTAATCCATTTTTATGGAGTGAAAAATTTAATAAGAATAGGTTCAGCAGGAGCTATAAGCGATAAGCTAGACCTTTATGACATAGTTATAGGAATGGGAGCTTGTACAGACTCAAACTTTGCCTCACAATATAACTTACCAGGTACATATGCACCTACAGCTAGCTATGAATTACTTTCTAAAGCTGTAGAGGTTGCAAAAGAACAAGGTAAAGAAGTGCACGTAGGGAACATTTTATCTAGTGATGTATTTTACGGAGATGAAGGTTTAGAAGGATTAAGAAAATGGGCTAAAATGGGAGTTATGTGTGTTGAAATGGAAGCTGCAGGACTTTATATGAATGCTGCTAGAGCAGGAGTTAATGCACTTGCTATACTTACTATTTCAGACTGTCCACTTGAAGGTAAGGCTACTACTTCTCATGAAAGACAAGTAGCATTTACTAAAATGATGGAAATAGCATTAAGCTTAGCATAAATAGTATATTATAAAAGAAAAAGTCTTCTACTTTAGTAGAAGACTTTTATAATGTCCTGAATACACCTCTTACGATACCTACAATTTCTATGTTTCTTTCATCTAAAATAATTGAATCCATAAATTCATTCTCTGGTTGTAACCTAACTAATCTATCTTCTTTAAAAAACCTCTTTACAGTAGCATATTCTCCATTTATTAAAGCAACTACTATTTGTGAGTTAGAAGCATGATTGTTTCTATCAACTATTACATAGTCTTTGTCTAATATACCTGCGCCTATCATACTTTCACCTTTGACTTTTAATATAAAGTTATCTTTCCCTTGTATTAAATTTGAAGGTAGGGGAATGTATTCTTCTATGTTTTGTTCAGCTAATATAGGTTCTCCAGCTGTGATTTGACCAACAACGGGAATAGGAATGATTTCTTGATTCATACCTGTAACATCGCCTAAAGAATTACCGCTTAGTATTTCAATTGCTCTTGGTTTTGTAGGGTCTCGTCTTATATAACCTAATTTTTCTAATTTATTAAGGTGTGAATGAACAGTTGATGTAGATTTTAAGCCAACTGCAGAACAAATTTCTCTTACTGAAGGTGGATAACCTTTAGATAATTGTTGATCTTTTATAAATTCAAAGATCATTGCCTGTTTGTTTGTTAAATCCATATACATAAAATCACTCATTTCTTATTAAGATGTTAATAATTATGTTAAATAACTATATATTTATATTGTATCATATAGAAGCTTATGACACAAACGTTTGTTCTTGAATTTATTTTTTTATAAATTATCACTATTTTCATCAATTTCTTCTAATTCATCGTTATCTTCATCTATCCATTCAAAATTATTGACAATATCTCGTTTTATATTCTTTTTATGTGCAGCATATAGTTGTGTAGTAGTTACGTTATCGTGATCTAACAATGTTTTTACATCATAAATTGAAAATCCAGACTGAATAAGAGAAGTAGCAGCAGTTGCTCTTAGCTTATGAGGACTATAACCGTTTTCTCTACTAGTATTCATGCATATGGATGTATATTTCTTTACCAATTGTCTAATTGATTTTGGAGTAAGACGTTTTTTCTGTAAAGATAAAAATAGAGCATCCTTAACTTCTTCGTTTAGTAACTCACTGTTAGGTCTTTCGTTATAGATATAGTCTTTTACCACATATTCACAAGTTTTGTTTATTGGCATTAGAACTTCTTTTCCTCTTTTTCTATAAATCTTAAACTCACCTCTAGAAAAATTAAATGAAGATATATTTAATTCTCGAAGCTCATTTAATCTTAAACCATATGTAACAAATAAAGCTAATATAGCCTTATCTCTTAGTTTTGTTTTCTCCCAATAAATTAATTCCTTATCTGTTAATCCTTGACCGCTTTCTACGGCGTCTAACATTTTAGCCACCTCATCTATATCAAGTCTTTTTATAGCGTCAGGTTGAGGCTTAGGAAGCTTTATAGGGTTAAATCCATCTGTAATATTGTTATCTAACTGTTCATTTCTATATAGAAACTTAAATAGAGTAGAGATAGATGATTTTTTTCTAGCCAAAGCACGATTATTGTTCTCATATATTAATGTAGTATTATTTCTATCTCTATAATATCTAGGACAATAATCTCCTAAAAATAAGTTAACATCTCTAGCTTTAATGTTATTAAATTCTTCAAGTTTAATTTCTTCTGATGATTGGGCAATTGATATGTCAGTTTCATTTATTATGTAGTCACAGAAAAAGCATATATCTTCTAAGTAAGCAGATCTTGTTGAAACAGCTACAGAACCTTTTAAGTATATAAAATAGTCCTTCATAAAAGGTGGGAGCTTATTTTCGAAAGAGATGCTTTTTTCTATAAGTTCGTGTTCCTTTAAAACGATGTTATTTGGTTTATCTGATTTATTATTAATTTTTAATGTTTTTTTACTCATATAAAATACCACCTTAAAATAATTTTCATTAATGAAAATACCATAAATACAGTGCAGTTACAATAAAAAGTAATGAAATAGTAATAAAAAATAAAGATATATGAATTATAAGAAATTTATCAAAAAGAGTACCTTTTAGGCTATATTATATCCTACTATTCCCTAAATATACATTTAGAAACTAGTTATGCATATCACTCTTTTTACTTTAATAATGATAATCCTAAATAATACATAATAAAATAATTGCTAATTTGGTCCCTTTAATAAATATGTAAAAAAATAATCATGCAGCTATTCTACATGATTATTTTTAATAATAATTCTATACTATCTAGGCTCTATAATTAACTTTATAGCAGTTTTTTGTTCGCCATCAATCTCTATATCAGTAAATGCAGGCACACAGACTAAATCTAGCCCACTTGGTGCAACAAAACCTCTTGCAATAGCAATTGATTTTACTGCTTGATTTAGCGCACCTGCACCAATTGCTTGTATTTCTGCACTTCCCTTTTCCCTTAGTACTCCTGCTAGAGCTCCAGCTACAGAATTAGGATTAGACTTTGATGAAACTTTTAATACTTCCATTTCAATATCCTCCTTGATTTGTTTTAAAACAATTTTTAATTTCAATTTTACATAAGTATAGTGATTTAAGTAATAATTTAAAGTACTAAATAATCTAACTTAATATTTATTTCTATACTCATAATAAAAATACCTTTTTTTATAATAAAATAGTTTTTATTAATTATGTAGTTAATTATTGATGCAAGATATAAATATCAAATATAATATATTATAAAGGGGTTATAAAAATATATTTAATATTTGAGGAGGAACTAAATGAAGCTTTGTCGTTTTAATTATTTTCTAACAGAAAATGAGAAATTAACTTTTTTTACTGAATGTAAATTAAAAAGTATTACTGCTTTTGACATACTTGATACAGAGGGCTTATTGTTAGCTTCTGATAGAAGATTAATATTTTGTAAATTGATAGGAGATCATCCTCACTTACTACAATCATATGAGTATAAGTATATAACATCTTGTAATATTAAAGAAAATGAAGATAATAAATACTTATACATGAAATATAATGGAGATCCTGTAAAAATAATGGGATTAGATAAACCTGTATATGAGGATATCCTGAATTATATTTCTCAATAGATTATGTAAATTAAAAGTATGACAGAAATAGTATGAAAATTATTTTAGGTTATTTTTATACTATTTTTTTGTTAGGTCTACTCTTTTTAAATTTGAGACAAAGTCTTCTGATAAACCTGTTACCTCTGTTATAAAGTGAATATTTGCGTTTTTATTTAAAAGGTTAACTGCCATTTCTGTTTTTGTAGCTAGAAGTTGCTCACTAGTATCATTTAATTCTTGATTATCTTGCTTATTGTAGTTATCTTTAATTGATGATGATTGATTATTGTTGATTTTTGATTTGCAATATTTAAACGAAGACATTAACTCTTTTATTAGTAGTAATAAGGATGGAATTATAAAATAAATACTGCAACCTAGTATGCCAACAAGTGTGGTTAAGTAAATAAGGAAAGAATTAATTTTTGTTATTTCAATGTTGAATATTTTTTTATGGTTTGTATTTGGCAATGCCATAGCTATTGCCATAATAAATGTTAAAAAACATAATGGGTATAACATATAACTTGCTAATATACCATTAAAACTAATTATATCAAAGTTGCCATTTAAGTTAGAATAGATGAGTAAATCTCCTCTTAAATAGCAATAGATACAAGATACTATTCCTAGAATACCTCCGCAGGCTTGAGAATACCATTGATAAAATTTCATCTAACTATCCCCTTCTTAAAAATTATTAAATTATTATAAATATATAAATCTGTATATTAATATATTATTTATAAAAGTATATGAAAGAATAATTAAAAATATCTTTATATTTAACGTAAAAAGTTATATAATCTTTATTGCTTGCATTTTTAATAGAACTAAATACTCACTTAGCTAATGTGTTATATTACTAAGTAGAGGGGAGATTAGAAGAATGAATAATATGGAATTTATTTTTAAAGTTTTATTTCTTGTGTTTTCAGTTATGTGGGCAGGTAATATATTATTATTTAGATCTGAAAGACAAATAATAATTAATCCTGTTTTGATTATTATTGCTTCTATTCTAGTAGTCTTACCAGATACTAAAGAAATCTTTAGTATCGATGTTGAAGAAGCTAAATCTACTTTATATATAACTTACTGTTTAGTAGTTGTATGGGGATTAATAATAACTAGAAGAAAAACTGATTTATTCTAAAATAAAAAGGCGTATAGCCTTTTTATTTTACAATAGCTTTAATGACAACTGTTGAAGATGTATATTTATTAGTGTTTAACGTTACAACTACATAATATATGCCATCCTTAGTAAATGAAATAGTATTATCATTTGATATGGATGTTACTGCAGGATTATTTGTCTGTATATATAGTTTACAATCCTTTGATATATCTTTTGAAGGCTCCCAGTAGTTAGTGTAGTTGTTTATTGACTTATACAATAAGCTTCTTATATTTATTTTTTCGTTTTTTTCTAGAGTTATTTTAGTTTTATTGCTACATAACTCATATTGTGACTTTTCAGATTGAATAAAATTTAAATCATGATCCACATCTACCTTTTTCTTTTCCAATAAATCAATTACTTTATTTTCTGTTAGATAGTTATTCTCTAAATTTATGTGTTTTACATTTTCTAGATTTAAAATTTCATTAGGTAATGTTTTAATGTCATTGTTCCAAAATATAAAAGTATCTATATTCTTTAATGTTGATATACCAGTTAAATCTTCTATGCCTTCGTTGCTGGCATAAAACTCTCCATCTAAAGATTTTAACTTTGATAAAGTTATTTCTTCATTGGGGAAGTAGTCGTATATTACATCACGAAAATCACTATCTGGAAATAAATCAGTTAATTCTTGTTTAGTAAGAGGTATGTTTTCATTTTTTAGTGGAACTAAACCCATAGATAGCGTTAATAATATAAATAATGAACATAATTTTAAAATTTTCATTTAATAAAAAACCTCCCATAGAATAATAGTATATTACTAAATTTCTATGGAAGGTTTTTATTCCCTTGTACTTCATGTCTACTTTCGTACAATATATTAATGTATTTTTCTACTTGTTTTTATGTTTTAACTTTATTTTAATGTATTTACTACTTTTTGTGCTTCACATCTATATATTTTTAATCCTTGAGATATAAACTTATCTTCATATTCTGTTGTGATGTTTTCTATATCTTCATTATTTGCTAAGTCTAATGAAATATTTTTTAATTTCCATGGATTATTACAAAATTCATTTAGGGTAAATTCGAATAATTTCTCGTTATCTGATTTAAAATGTACCTCTCCATCATCTTTTAAAATGTGGTAATATTTTTGTAAAAAGTTTGTATGTGTTAGCCTTCTCTTTGCCCATCTTTTCTTTGGCCATGGATCACAGAAATTTATATACACTCTTGATAATTCATTTTTATCAAAGTAATCTTCTATACTATTAACGTTGCCCCATATGAAAATTATATTTGTTAAATTATCATTGGCAGCTTTTTCTACTGCTTTTAATAATACCTCTTCTTTGATTTCCATTGCAATATAATTTATATTGGGATTTAGTTTTGCTAAAGTAGTGATAAATTTACCTCTACCTGTTCCGAATTCTGCGTGTATTTCATTGTCATTGCCGAATACTTTACTCCACTGTCCTTTTAAACTTTCTATGTCTTCGTTTTTAACATAATTTTCATAGCTTAATAATTTTAGGTCTGAACCTTTTTTCTTTCTTCTTCTCACTTATCTCTACTCCTTTAGTACAAAATAATAGAGTACTAGATAATTCACTAGTACTCTATATGAATAATTAACAGTCGCAACCACCTGAACAACCAGAACAACCTCCGCCACCGTTAGAAGGCATATTTTCAACCATAACAACAAATCCTCTGTTTGGCATTTCTTGAATGATTACATTTCCGTATGTTAAGAATTCGTCTTGATTCATTATAAAGTGAATTCCTTCTACGTCACACGATACATCTTCACCTTCTATTTCGCTATCTAGAGCTAAAGCAAAGTTTGGCCCTGAACAAGCAAAACCTGCAAAGTATACTCTTACATTATTTGGTTTATCTTGATTGTCTGCTATTATTTCTTTTAAAGCATTTATAGCTGATTCTGGTGCAAATACTTTCATATTTAATCCACCTTTCTATTTTTAGTTTGGTCATCTTATATAAGTATACAATAAAATCTAAACTATTTAAATAAGAAGCTTTCAAATATTTAAATATATATGTAAATTTTATGCAACTATGTATAGTGTTTGATTTATATTTTTGACAAAATCCTTTGATAATATAATATTATATAGTTTTTATTTTTTTATTTTATTATATATTTTTAAAGTTTTGAGTTATAGATTTGATTTATTTTAAATATTGAAGACATAAAATATATACTTTTATGCCAAAAATGTAATAATATTGAAATTACAATATTTTAATAAGATAAATAAAAGCATATGTCAGTACTATGCCAGTAAAATATTTACTTTTTTTCTGGTATTTATGGTAAAATATATTTATAAATATTTAGAAATCATAAACAGGGAGATTAATAATGAGTACAGCTTTTATAAGAAAAAGAAGCAAAAACTATATAGTTTATTTAGAGTATTTTGATAAAAAAACTAATAAAAAGAAGCAAAAAAATATGGGTTCTTATCCTTTAAAAAGAGATGCAAGCAAGAGACTAAATGAAGTAAAAGAAGATATATATAAGGATGAATTATTAGTTCCAAACGAGATAATTTTGGAAGATTACATATTGGATTTCTTAGAAAAATATAAGATAAATTTATCCATAACTACTTATAATGTTTACACTAGAATATGTAAAAAATATATAATTCCTTTACTGGGAGATATAAAATTATGTGAAATTAAACCTATACATGTACAAAATTATGTGGACGATTTACTTGATTTGCTAACGCCACAGACTATAAAAGTACACTTAAATGTACTAAATTTATCACTGAAAAGAGCTTACAGATTGAAGCTTATTAAAGAAAATCCAGTACAATTTGTGGAGGTACCGAAGAACAGAAAATATAAAAATGAGATTTACAATGCTGAGGATATGCAAAAACTGTTAGAAAAATCTCAAGGAACTTATATGGAATTACCTATTGTACTTGCTGGAGGATTAGGGCTAAGAATATCAGAAATACTAGGCCTTACATGGAATAATGTGGATTTTAATAATCTTACTATTACAATAGATAAAATAACAGTCAGAAATAATGGCCAAGTTATACTAAAAGATCCTAAAACTGATTCTTCTATAAGAACTATTTCAGCTCCAAAAGAGGTAATTCTAATGTTAAAACAACTGAAAAAAGATAGATTGGCAGCAAAATTAAGAGGTGAAAAGTCACATAGAGAGCTTATATTCTATGATAAAAATTTGAATCCTATAGCTGCGGATGTTTTGAGTAAGAAATTTAGGTTATTCTTAAAAGAGAATAATTTAAAACATATAAGATTTCATGATTTACGTCACTCTCATGTTACTCTATTAATCGATGCAAAGGTACCTATAAAGGTTATTTCTGAGAGAGTTGGGCATTCCAACATTAATACTACTCTTAATATATATTCTCATGCTCTTAAAGAAATGGATCAAGAAGCTTCTGATAAGATTTCTAGTACTCTATTTAATAAAGATAGAAAAATGAGCTAGTTTATATTTTTTAGAAATTAAATTTGAATTATCTAAAAAAGTAAGAAAACGAAATTTTTATAACGGATTTTAAGGTGGGTATAACTATTTAATAATAGTAATTATTGATTACGATCTAAAACTTCTTAAAATCCTATTTAATAACTTATATAAGAAATATTACAAATTAAGCAATATATCATTATAAAAAGTTACCATAATATTATTATGGTAACTTTTACTTTGATTTACAAGTTAAAAAACTAAAAATGAGGTTTATTAAGATTGATGAATAATTATTAATAAATATTTCTATGAAAATTATCATTTATAAAATTTATAATTTTCATAAGATAAAAATACATCTAGAAATAATTTCTAATATAAACTCATTTTTACGATAGAAAAATATATTATAAGATTTATGTTTACATAATTATATTATGCAAACTATTTTGGGATTATTTTGAAATTATTTAAAAACTAACTTTTTTAAATGGCATTTAAGATATCTAAAAAAATATTGAAATGTGTTTATATAGATAAGAAAGAAAATGTCTTAAAATTGATTTTAATGCTTTATGTGGCGTTTTTGTAAAAAAACGAAAAATAATGTTTAATTAACAAGAAAAAAGTTACCATAATAATATTATGGTAACTTCTGTTATCATAGAAATTTTTTTCTTTTAAAAATAATAAAACTGAGAATTATTATTAATAGAATAACTAAGATTGTTATTTTATAACCATATTCATAAGTTAACTCTGGCATGTATTTGAAATTCATACCATATATACCTGTAATTATACTTATGGGTACAGCCGTTCCTGTAAAAATAGTAAGTTTAGTTATTAGACTGTTTGTTCTCTCTGAAACTTTAGAAGAATATATGTCTAAAAGCTTATCTGCTAGTTCTCTAGTGCTTAATGAAAAATTGTAAAGTTTGTCAATGGACAGATCCAATCCTTGTATAAGCTTCTCATATTCTTTTTCTAAATATGAATTATCAGGATTATCATCGGAGAAAAATTCCATACCATCTTTTAGTAAAGTATCTATTATATAAGTTAATGGTCTAATGTTTTTTACACAATTTCTACACATACCTCTTATATGGCTTATTTTACTAGATACATTCTCCCCTACTTCGTTTATAATATCATCTTCCAATTCTAAAATAATCTCTTCTACCTTTTCTAAATTTTCAAATTGATTAGAAATTATAATTCTAAGAATACTAGAGTATATTATAAATAATGATAAGGTAAGATTAGATTTATAATAGAAAGTCTCACACATTAACTGTTTTACTTCCTTATATATATCATTTTTCTTTCTAAGAACTATAAGAAGATATTTATCTGATAAGAATATATTTATTTCTTCTAATAGAATATCTTCTTCACATATTTGAAAATTAGCAAGAGTGAAGAAGATATATTCATCATAAATATTAACTCTTACCTTATCATCAAAAGAAAGACAGTCTTTATAAGCTTCATTATTTAGTTTTAAAGTGTCTTTGAAAAATTTTAACTCCCAAGGATTACATACAATAAAATGGTAATCTTTATTAAAATTAATTTCATCTATATTCTTTGTTACTTGTTTTGTATTTAGGTTTAATATATGCATTTATATATTTCTCTCCTTAGTAAAATCTAACACTGAAAGTTTCTATAATATTATTATGTAAACTTTTAGTTGAAGTAAAAATCAAAACTTCAATAACGTATACTATTTATTATAGTACTCTTTTGAATTTAAATATACACTATAACGGGTTCATTTTATTGGAAAGTAAACAATTATATTGTATAATATAACCATATTTCACAATCTTTGTGAAAAGTAATAAAAGGGGGAAATATGGTTATATCAACGAAATCAAAAATTAAATATCCTATGGGCTTTTATGTATGTACTTCAGCCTATGCATTAGAACGTATGGCATTTTATTCAGCTAAATGGCTAATTGCTATATTTATTGCTGCTGAAGTCATAAAAGGAGGTTTAGGGCTTACACCTGCAGACGGTGCAAAAATGACTGCAAATTTAGTAGCTTTTACTTATCTAACTCCGATTTTAGGAGGATTTATTGCAGATAGGTGGATAAGTCCTAGACTATGTGTTATTCTAGGAGCCTTAATTATGGGTGCTGGTTACGTGCTTGGATATCAAGCATCTGTAATGTCATCACCAAAACTTTTAAGTGGTATGATTTTGCTTGTATCTATTGGGACAGGTTTATATAAAGGAAATATTGCTGGAATAAGCGGTAGATTGTTTAAAGATAAAAGTCGACTTGACTCTGCTTTTAGTATTCAATACTCTATAGCAAATATGGGCTCATTTCTTGGAACTCTTATTGTATCCTTTATAGCTTATAAAATAGGTTTTGGTAAAACATTCTTAGTGTGTGCCCTACTTTTATTAGTTTCTGCTATATGGTTTTATTTTGGAGGTAGAGCTACATTTGGAGAAATAGGTAAAAAGCCATTTGAAGCAAACGAAAACAAAACTTATACTAATAATTTATCAAAAGATTATAGGACACCTCTTACATTAGAAGATAAGAAAAAAATTGGAGCTATAATTCTTTTTAGTGTATTTTCTGTAGTATTTTGGATTGTTTGGTATTTAACTTATATGCCAGTATTGTATCACTGGGGGCCTGATTTTGATTATGCTAACAAAGCTAATTGGGTAATAGGAAATTTTAGAGTTCCTTCTTCTTGGTTTGATTCCCTAAATTCACTTTGTTGTATAATTTTAGGACCAGTATTAGCAGCGGTTTGGTCTAGAAATGCTAAGTCATCAAAAGGCGATATGAGCATTTTTAAAAAGACTGCTATGGGAATGATGTTACTTGGATTAGCATTCATTCTTATGTGTACAGCTGAAATATTAAGAGGCGATGGTCAAGCTAGCTTAATGTGGATAATAGCTGTAGGAATATTAATTTCTATTGGAGAAATGGTGTTTGCTCCACTAGGAAAATCCTTTATAAGTAAATTTTCTCCTCCTAGATTGTTAGGTCTAATGATGGGTGTATGGCCTTTGGCAAGATTTATAGCAGGAAAGACATATGGATATTTATATGAAATGTTATCTGGTCATTCATTTGTTTATGCTTATGGTATTGTTTCTATAATAGTAATTTTATGTGGTATAACTATATGGTTACTAGATAAAAAAATATCTTTATTAGAAGATCGCAAGAATGAAGCTAAAGAGACAGTATAAATTCATTGTATTATTTTAAAAAAGCAAATAAAAGTGCCTATTTTTACCTTAAAGAACAAATGTTCGTAAAGTTAAAAATAGGCATTTTTTATATTTTAAATCCTATTATTTAAGATAAAATATTTTTAAAACTTATAAACTAATCTTTTACAAGCAGTATTTTTTATCCTTCTATCAAGTTCCATATAATAATCTTCTTCAATAAATTTATTCGTAGACCAAAAATTTTTAGCAGTATTATTTTTAGGAGCAAGTAAGATAAATTCGATATTTTCTATACTTTTTAATATTTCAATAAAATGAATTATTAATTTACTACCCATACCCTTACTAGTTGGATTTACTGAAAACCACTCTATTTTAGCATAAAGTAAATTACTATCATTATATTTATTTTGGATATATTCATCAAGATCATGACCTTTTAAATGCTTAGCTTCTGTATCATAATAGAAAGATTCTTTATCTGGGTAATATAATCTGAAATTTAAGCTTAAATCCATGCTCTTGCCGTAGTTATTTTTATTATAAATGCTATAATAGCCCTTCTCTTTTGAACCTATATATACAAAGCTTGGATCTAAATATATTATTTTTTTTACTAAATTATTTAGTTTTTCGCAAATCTCTTTTATTGTTTCCTCCTCATTAACTTTAGCTTTACATGGCATATAATCACCTCAAATTTTATATTTACTTAAGTATTAAGATGAAATCATAATGTCTGTATCTAAATTTAGATTATATTATATAATTCTACATAAAATCCTTTATTCCTATATTTAGGTTAATTATGCTGTGCTTTTCATATAAAATTTAAACAATTTATAATAATGATAAGCAATTAGTTATAGGTTTTATAATTAATATGTATTTTACTCATCATTATTAGTTTTATATAATTAAGTTAAAAGTAAATATGGAAAGAAGGTAAATATTATGAGTGAAAAACAGTCGAAATCAGAAAGGTTATGGATTTTATTTAAATCAATGTTTGTCCTTAGTGCTTGTACATTTGGCGGAGGATTTGTAATAGTATCTCTTATGAAAAAAAAGTTTGTAGAAGAATTACAGTGGCTTGAGGAAGATGAAATGCTGGATATAACAGCTATTACGCAATCCTCACCAGGTCCACTTCCTGTAAATGCTTCAGTTATTATAGGTTATCGCATGAACGGAGTTATAGGTTCATTAGTTGCAATTATCGGAACAATTATTCCTCCAATGGTAATCATATCTCTTATTTCATTATTCTATACACAATTTAGAACTAATACATATATAGCAATTATGCTTCAAGTAATGAGGGCAGGTGTTGCAGCAGTTATATTTGATGTTGTTATAAATCTAGCTCAAAACGTTTGTAAAACAAAAAGAGTTATGTATATAGCTATGATGGTAATATCATTTATTGCAACTTATTTCTTTGGTGTAAGTGCAATGCTTATTATATTAACATGTTTAGCTATAGGTATAATTGATTTAATAGTTAATTTAAAGAAAGAAAAAAAGCATAATGGAGGACAAAAACAATGTTGTTAATGAAATTATTTTTTAGTTTTTTACAAGTAGGATTATTTAGTGTAGGTGGTGGTTATGCAGCTATTCCCCTTATTCAAGATCAAATTGTCAATGTCCATGGTCTTATGACTCTTTCTGAATTTACAGATTTAATAACTATTGCAGAAATGACACCTGGACCAATTTCAATAAACTCTTCAACATTTGTTGGAACTAGACTTGCAGGTCCTTTTGGAGCAACTATTTGTACGCTTGGTTGTATAATACCATCATTTGTAATTTGTTTAACCCTTGCACATTTTTATTACAAATATCGTAATTTTACTGGCGTGCAAACTGTATTAGCCTCACTTCGCCCTGCTGTTGTAGCTTTAATAGGTTCTGCTGGTGCATCTATATTATTACTAGCATTATTTAATTCAGATATAAGAAGCTTAAATTTAGGTGATTTTAGAATAATAGAATTTGGATTATTTGTTGGATGTTTATATCTACTTAGAAAATATAAAGCAAATGCTATTTCTATAATACTTGGAAGTGGTGTTGTAGGAACTGCAATGTATTTAATTCAAGGTGTAATTATATAAAAAATAAAATAGGTATACCTAATCCTTAGGTGTACCTATTTTTGCATATTTCAATAAACTTTTTCATTTGAGGTGATATATATTTATTCTTGTGATAAATCAATTTGCTTTCACGATAAACTTTAATATTATCAACATTAACAATTCTAAGCTTCTTCTCTTCTATTTCTTTCTTTATTAATAGTTTTGATATTATGGCTATTCCCTTTCCATCTTTAACTAAATTTTTTATAGCTTCTGTATTTGTGCAGCTCCATTTCTTATTTATCTTAATTTTATTTTCTATAAGTAATTGCTCAAATTGATTTCTATTTGCACTACCTTCTTCTCTAGAAATTACATCTTGGTTATGTAATTCTGAAATTGATATACATTGTCTATCCCAAAATGAATGATCTTTTCCAACGACCATTACTAATTCATCATTATGTACGGGAATTTGAATTATTTCATCACTTTGCAAACAACCTTCCACTATAGCTAAGTCAAGCTCACTAAGACAAACTTTATTTTCAATAGTAGAGGTGTTATCTACTGTTACCCTTACATCTATTCCAGGAATCTCATCTTCTAATTGTTCTACAATATCTATTAACATTGTAGTGCCTATGGAAACACTTCCTCCGATTTTTATTGTCATTTTTGAGGATGCATCAAACATAGCACTTTCCATATCTTCAAATGAACTTACAATATGTCTAGCATATGATAATAAGGTCTCTCCTGCTTCTGTTATATAAAGTCTTTGTGACAGTCGTTCAAATAATTTTATGTCATAATATTTTTCTAATTCTGATATTGCCTGGCTTACTGCTGGCTGAGATATATAAAGTTTTTCTGCTGCTTTTCTCATAGTTTTGCATTCTACTATAGTTATAAATATTCGTAAATGCCTAATTGTCATAGTATACTCCTCAATTCTTGTTGTTATATTATAAGTATACTATAATTAATTATTTACGTGCAAAACTTGTATTGAAAATTTTTAATAAAATGTTTCATACTGTAGAAAAAAGAAAATTATTATTCGTTTTTTAAAATAATTAATTTTATTGTTGCAATTATGATTTTTTTCACTATAATTTATGTGTGCGTAGTTAAATATTCTGGAGACAATATGATGTATGGAGGGGGAATTAAAGATGTGTGAAAGGGGAAATTAAATGCGTAAAAAAAATAATAAAAGAAAGATTTGGTTAAGTTTATTTTTAGTGACGACCTTATTTTTTATTGCTTTTTCAGATGTAAATTCCAGTTCTTATGCTGAAAAATCCACTACTTTAAATACAAGAAAATATTCTGGATTTGTTAAGAAATCTGGTAAAATCTATTACTATAGTCCTAAAACAGGTAAAAAATTAACAGGATTTAGAACTATAAAAGGTGAAAAATATTATTTTTCAAAATCATCAGGTCAAGCATTAACAGGCCTTAGAACAATAGAAGGAAAAAAATATTATTTTTCAAAATCATCAGGTCAGGCTCTGACAGGATTTAGAACTATAAAAGGTGAAAAATATTACTTCTCACCATCATCGTGTGAGGCTCTGACAGGATTTAGAACTATAAAAGGTGAAAAATATTACTTCTCACCATCATCATGTGAAGCATTAACAGGACTTAAAACAATAAAAGGTGAAAAATATTACTTTGCAACATCATCATGTGAAGCATTAACAGGACTTAAAACAATAAAAGGGAAAAAATATTACTTCTCACCATCATCATGTGAAGCATTAACAGGACTTAAAACAATAAAAGGGAAAAAATATTACTTCTCAAAATCATCATGTGAAGCATTAACAGGACTTAAAACAATAAAAGGGAAAAAATATTACTTCTCAAAATCATCATGTGAGGCATTGGCAGGACTTAAAACAATCGAAGGGAAAATATATTACTTCTCAAAATCATCATGTGAAGCATTAACAGGACTTAAAACAATAAAAGGGAAAATATATTACTTCTCAAAATCATCATGTGAGGCATTGGCAGGACTTAAAACAATCGAAGGGAAAATATATTACTTCTCAAAATCATCATGTGAAGCATTAACAGGCCTTAGGACAATAGAAGGGGAAAAATATTATTTTTCAAAATCATCATGTGAAGCACTAGCAGGGCTTAGAACGATAGAAGGAAAAAAATATTACTTCTCAAAATCATCATGTGAAGCATTAACAGGGCTTAGAACAATAGAAGGAAAAAAATATTACTTCTCAAAATCATCATGTGAAGCATTAACAGGACTTAGAACTATAAAAGGGGAAAAATATTATTTTGATATATCTACTTGCAAAGCTATTAATGGATTTAAGAAAATAGATGGAAACACTTATTATTTTAGTGAGAAAGATTTTAATGCTTTAAGTGGTCTTCAATCATTTGATAAAGACTTATATTACTTTAATGAAAGTACTTTTGCAATGACTATCAATAAAACAATAACTTATTGCAATATAGATTTTACCTTTGGTAGTAATGGAGTTTCAAATAATATGAAAATAAAGCCTGGTTTTGAAAATGATAGAAGAACAAATTTATTATATAATGGATTTTCTAAGTTAGGTCTTCCTTATGGACCTACTGCTGATGGTTTGTTAAGATGCAATACTTTTGCAGCTTATTGCTATAATTCTATAGGATATACAGGGTTAAATAATCTAAGATCTGATAATCAAGCAAAATATGTATTAGAACAAGGTGGAGAAATAACAGCAAGTGAGCTTAAACCAGGAGATTTAATTTTCTTTAATATGGAAAATAGCCCATATTGTGATAACAATGGTGATAATGATACTTGTAGTAGAAAGGAAGTTATCAATGGTATAGAATACCACGTACATCATGTTTCCATATACCTTGGTAAAGGAAAAACAATTGATACTTCATCTAAAACAGGTTATATTAAAGTAAGAGATTTCAATATGGATACTTCTAGCACTAATTATTATCCTGTACTTTACGGAAGTTTATTGGATAAATAATTAATAAATGAAAATATAACTTTATAGTATAAATTTATTAAAGCATGGATATAAGAATTAATTATCCATGCTTTAATTATATACTTATGAAATAAAAAACTTTTATAGTTTGGGATATAAATTACTCCTTTAAGTCTATATTCATTTCACATATGCAAAAATCTATGTAGAACACTTTATCTAAGTATTTATGATAAACATTTTATTACTTTTATCATATAAATATAATACGTAGAAATTCTACTAAATATTATCAACATGGAGTGTACTATTATGGACAAAAATTGTGTAAATAAGTGTAATTCTTGCAACATGTCTTCATGTCAGGAGCTAAAAGCAGATAAAACTTGTAAAAATAAAAAAGTTTACTGCTCTGGGAAAATGGAATCTTCATCTTGCCCTATGTTTGTTGTTCCTGTAAATTGTGGAGATTTTCAAATTTTTAATATTTTAAAATGTTCAATTGGCAAAATGGTGGGGTTAAAATTAGAAGGTAGTGACTGCATATTAAGATTAAAAGTTTGCCAGGTTAATCAGTGTGCAGTTATGGGCAAAACATGTTCTGGAAAAGGTCCTATCTATATTAAATTAAGTTCTATTCAATATGTAGATTTAGGTAAAGAAGTTTATGTTAATCCATTATGTAATTTTTCTAGTGGAGTTGGAACTCAAGGTCCAGCAGGACCTATGGGACCAATGGGGCCAAAGGGACCAAAAGGAGATATGGGATCACAAGGCCCAACAGGCCCTATGGGACCAAAAGGACCAAAAGGAGATAAAGGAGATATGGGATCACAAGGCCCAACAGGCCAAATGGGACCAAAAGGTGAAACAGGACCACAAGGCCCAGCTGGTACTCCTGGAGCATCAAGTAAGGGTACAAAAGGTGAAACAGGACCACAAGGTCCAGCAGGACCTATGGGGCCAATGGGTCCACAAGGACCAAAAGGTGATATGGGATCGCAAGGCCCAGTAGGACCAACAGGTCAAATAGGTCCAATGGGTCCACAAGGACCAAAGGGTGAAATCGGCCCACAAGGTTCAGCTGGTATCCCTGGAACTGTAGTCCCTACTCCAATACCTGAGTATGAATATAAAAAGAAAAAATACCAAAATAAAAAATAGTATATAATATATTAATTGAATTTTTATTATTAAATTAGAACTTTGATTTTTTTAAGTGTAGATAATATAGCTTATAATTATGTTGTCTACACTTTTCTATTTCATACAATTACAGGAACTAATATTGGGTTCCTTAAAAATTGTATATTAGATGATTAACACCTTGATACAATATATGAATATTTCGATATTTTAGGAGGAAGATTAGAATAATCAACTTCTCTACATACTTTGGTACGTTGTTACTTTCAAATAAAATTTATAGCTGAGTATGTATTCATTCTGTCATCTAACATTGGATATAGTGGCATTTGGAAGGCAATATTTACTTCTTTAGTATCTCTTGCATAAAGACTTACAGAAGTAAAGTTTTCAAAATAATACATATTTTGTTCTGACGAATGAATTTACTCATGAGCTTACTTTTTAAACGAAGCTGTTTATCTATTGTATGGTAAAATATGATTTATCATACTATTTTATTAAATAATGCCCAATCTATTTTTTATTTCAGGTAAAGATTTTAGAAATTCGAAATAAAAATCTTCTTCTTTTATCTTAATGCCATAACAGCTATCTAATAGAATTTGATTAAGTTCCTCAATTTCTTTCTCATCTCTCACAAACTTTAAGCGGAAAGTTAATGCTTTAATAAATTTATACCACTCTAAGATAAACTGTTTATTTTTATTATAATTTTCGATTCCAACCCAATTTCTTACCTTAACGTCTTTCAAACCTTCCTTAGGACAATTTCCTACTTGTAAAAAGTACTTAAAGTCATTATCTTTATACACTCTTCCAAGAGGGAACAAACGACAAATATTTGGTCGTTTAGAATGAATCATACATCTACCTTCTTGGTCTAAAAAACTACAGTTCTTATTTTTACCCTGCATTTTTAAATATGGTAGTAAAATTTTATTATTATGGCGAAGTTCGATTTTATCTCCCAATAACTCATTAAACTCAATACCTAAATAGTTAACCATTTCATATACATCAAAAGGTGTAAGTACTACTAAATCTCCAACATCTTTGCAACAGTCACTGCATCCATTACAACCACATGTGTCTGCTTTTACCATATCATCAATATCATATAGCTTTCCATCTGAAATTTCTTCTAATATATTTATAGATCTCATGTATATTAATTTTCACTCCTTGTTTATATCTTTAATTCTATTTTATTATACTAAAAATATTATTACAATTTAATATATTTATTTATACATAGAAACAAAATCTACTTTTAGTAGAGTTAGACTCTACGGAGCATAGATTACAAAGTGAAAAATTTTATCATATACTTGTTTTACAAGTCAGATTAAGAAAGAAGGGATACAAATGTTAAATGAGAATTTTCATAAAATAGATTTAAAGAAGTGAGATAGATACCAGTATTTTTATTATTTTACAAAAATGTTGCCAACAGGATACAGTATTAGTGTAAATATTGATATTACCAATGCCTATAATATGATAAAAACTAAGAATAAAAAGTTTTTTCCAGCTTATTTATACGTTGCTTCAAAGATAATAAGTGAAATGAAGGAATTCAGAGTTGCTTCTTTAGACAGTGAATTAGGTTATTACGAGGTTTTACATCCGTCTTATGCTATTTTGCATAAAGATGATAATACTATGTCAAATATGTGGACAGAATATGATGATGATTTTGATATCTTCTATAAAAATTATATGGATGACCAAAATAGATATGGTGATAATCATGGACCTATGGCTAAAACTGAAATGGCTCCACAAAATAACTTTATGATAGGCATGGTACCATGGATAGAATTTTCTAGCTATACTCCTGTGCCATTTGCGCCTATGACTACCTATTCTCCTATTCTACAAGGTGGGAAGTTTTTAAAAAAAGATAATAGACAAATGATGCCTTTTTCTATTACAGTTCATCATGCTGTGGCAGATGGCTATCATGTGGGGTTATTTTTAGAGAAATTTCAAGAATATATGAATTCACCTGAAAGTTGGATGAAATAGAAAGTACAATAGGCTGTTGCTATTTACTTAAAAAGGAGTATAGATAAATTTGTATCTATACTTCTTTTATAAAAGGTTAAAGAATATAAAAGGTTAAAGAATTCTTAAAGATACATATTATTTATTTTGTTACATTTCATTTATATAATATATTTACTAAGAATCTCTCTTGGTAAAGATGTAAAGCTTTCACTAGCACCCCAATCAAATTTAAAAAACATACCTTGTGCAGCTCCTCCTCCAATGGAATGAACTTTTGTTGGTCCATTTATATTATCTAAAACAATTGTTAATGTTATCCTATTTCCTACTCTCTGGAAGTATTTTTCATATACTAATAATATAGCACCATTATCCTCATTACCTGTTATTATATGATAATCTATTTTTTCTCCAGTTACACTTTCTTTAACTATGCCAAAATCTAGTTTAGATAGCGTATCCCTAAGAGATAAATTAACTTTGAAATTATCTGAATTCAATTTACTATCCCCCTTACTTGTTAGCTTTTTATTATTGTAACTAATATGACTAAACACTACAATTTACAATATAATTACAAAGCTAAATTATAGAAAGAAGTAATTATTAATACGTGTATATAAATTAATATATATTATATACACTCATTTATACTTTTTCTAGTATGACCATCTCTACCTACAACTGTAGTTGCATGTAACATAGAACTTACAATGGATTCCTCTACAGACTCAACAACTGCTCTAAATATCTTATCTATTTCATCATCATGAATCATACTAAAAGATATAATATCACTATTTTTATAATGAGGAACTTTATTAGCAGTAGTAAAAGCAAGAACAATATCTCCACTTCCATTGCCTAAATAGGACCCAGTTTTAGCAAGAGAAACACTTGCTCTCTTCGCTACTCTTTTTAACTGTCTTTCACTAAGAGGAATATCCGTAGCAAGGATAATTATTATAGAGCCCTTTTCTTTTTCATAATTGTCCATAGTATTTATATTTTTACCCATGTTTTTATTATCCAAAATTAAATCACCTTTTAGACCTAAATTTGTAAGAACTAAGCTACCTACTGTGTATTTTTTATGATCTAGGTCAACAACTCTTGAAGATGAACCTATTCCACCTTTTAATTCATAGCAACTCATACCCATGCCAGCTCCAACGCATCCTTCTTTAAAATCTACAGATGCATTTTCTATAGCTTCTTTAACATGTTCTTCTTTAATATGTAGACCTCTAATATCATTTAAATAGCCATCATTACACTCCATAACCACGGGATTTACTGTTCCTGTAGTTACACCAATATCCTCATTGTTTTTTAACATATATTTAATCAGTGCTGTAGTGCATGTTCCTACACTTAGTGTATTTGTAAGTATTATTGGTGTTTCTAAAGTTCCAAGTTCGTCTATTTGAATAAGTCCAACACTTTTGCCAAATCCATTTATAACATAACTTGCTGCCATTACCTTTTCTTTAAATATATTGTTTTCGTGTGGTAGTATGGCAGTGACACCTGTTTTTATATTTTTAGAATTTAATGTTACATGTCCTACCTTAATACCTTTTACATCTGTAATTAGATTTTTATTACCTTTTTTTATTTTTCCTATTTTTATATTGCTATTTATATCTATCCCCATGAAACCCTCCCTTAATTTATTTCTTTTTATAATTTATATTTGCTAACTTTGCTTGTTTGCATAAATCTTTAACTTGAAGTTTGTACATCTTATTATCCTTTAGAAAGTATGTACCACATTGTCTAAACTCAAAATTAACATTTGCTTTTATGCATTGGTTTCTAACATGAAGTACCCAATCATAATTTAGTGGCCTTGCATTATAGTCTGATTCACCACCTGCTACAACAAGCTCAATATCATCCAAATATTTTTGTATATCTATATTTTCAAGTAAAGGTTGAGCTGTGATGCATTTATGTTTTATAGGTAAATCTTTAAAAATAGATAATTTATAATCTGCATTATTCTGATTTTCTATGGTACAACATACAATTACATTATCATAACCATCATGCCAGTCTTTTGGAATACAATTTTTAAATCTATCTATTCTTTTTGTTAAAAATAAGAATTTTAAATCACTTCTTTCTTTTATCATTTTCCAACATTCATCCCTCCAGGAATCAGCTTCTTCAATTAAAAAATCAGAGGAGAAGCATACATATACTGTACCAGATTTTATTTTATAATTGCCGTTTTTGAATTTTTCTATAGGTTTGTAAAAATCATTAGTTTTGATTATTTCATTAGTATTTATATTTCTTTTATAATCTCCTTTATGAATATAACAATATTTACAGCCATCGCTACATTTTTTACAACCACGCCAAGGATTCCACATAGCCATATAAATTTCCTCCATAAAATACTTATTTATCTTAATTATAATATGAAAAATCCACTAATTTATTAAAACTAATAAATTAGTGGATTTTTCATACTATATTTCTTTTAAGTATTCTATTACTTCATCTATTATCCAATCAGGTGTGGAAGCTCCTGCAGTTACACCTGCTACTTTGAATTTTTCTAACTTACTTTTTTCCAATTCTTCTTTAGTTTCAATGGAAAAAGTAGGTACTATATTCTTACATATATTTACAAGTTTTTGAGTGTTAGAACTATGTTTACCTCCAATAACTATCATACAATCAACTTCTTTTGCCAAATCAGTGGCTGATAGTTGTCTTTCTTTTGTAGCAGAGCAAATTGTATTGTTAACAGTTAAGTCTTTTATTTTACTTTTTAACTTAGAAACAATTTTATCAAAAGATTCTAAGTTAGCAGTTGTTTGGCTAACAACACAGTATTTATTATTATTATCAAATGTTATATTATCAATTTCTTCTTCTTTATTTATTATTATTGCGTTGTTATCACACCAACCGTTAATTCCTATTATTTCTGGATGAGTAGAATTACCAACTATTATAATTTTATAACCTTTATGAGAAAACTCTTTAACAATATCGTGTATTTTTTTTACAAATGGACAAGTTGTATCTACTATATCCATATTTTTTGATTCAGACTCAGTGTATATTTTTTTACCAACACCATGAGATCTGATTATAAGTTTACTTTCACTAGGGATTTTATCTAATGAATCCATCTCCATTAATCCCTTTTCTTTATATCTATCTACGGCTTGTTTATTATGAATAAGGGGACCTAGGGAATATACATTATCACTAGTTTTGTTTTCTAGTTCATCCCAAGCCATGTTCATAGCTCTTTTAACGCCAAAACAAAATCCCGCATTTTTTGCTATTCTAACCTCCATAACAAATCTCCTATCTTTTATAATAATTATCTTTAATTACTTCAAGTACATCTCCAGATAATCTTTCATAATCTTCTGCACTTAACTTTTGCTTATAATATTCTTCAAATGAAATTGGTTTATCAATGTAGATTGTTACTTTATTAAATATTTTATAATTTGATATTATTGATATAGGAACTACATTAGCTTTTCCTTTAACAGCAAATAAAGCTAAACCTGCTTTGGCATCACCAAATCCATTTCCTTTTATTCTAGTTCCTTCTGGAAATATACCAACAGCATAACCTTCTTTTAATTTTTTTAGAATGGTCTTTATTGTAGAGATACCTGGATTTTCTCTATCTATAGGTATAACATTTAAATTAGTCAATATTTTACCTAATATTTTATTTTCAAATAATTCCTTTTTTCCTATAGGTGCAACTGTTCTGTTTTTAATAGCGGCTGCTACAAAAATAGGATCTAAATTAGATTTGTGATTAGCTGCTATTATTAAATTTCCTTCATTGGGAATATTTTCTGCCCCAATTACTTCGTATTTGTAAAATACTTTACTATATAATCTAAATAAACTTAAAACAAATTTATAAAAACTCAAATGCATCTCTCCCTTATTTAATTTTATTTAAAACTGATTCAACCACATCGTCTATGCTTTTACCAGTAGTATCTATTTCTATGGCATCTTCTGCTTTAACTAGAGGAGCAAACTCTCTAGAAGAATCTATCTCGTCTCTTTTAATTATATCATCTATTACATCTTGAAGTTTAACTTCAACACCTTTTGCTACTAATTCTTTATATCTTCTAGCTCCTCTTTCTTTTGGTGTAGCTATAAGGAAGAACTTATAATCAGCATTTGGGAAAACATATGAACCTATATCTCTTCCGTCAAGTATTACAGAGTTTCTTGTACCAATTTCTCTTTGTACATCTACCATTAAGTATCTAACTTCTTTTATTTTTGCAACGTTAGATACATTATTAGTTACTTCTATTGTTCTTATTTCTTCGTTTACAACTTTTCCATCTAAGTAGATATTATTCTCCTTAAAGTCTATTTCTGTTTTCTTTGCTAATTCTATTACTTCATTTTCATTTTCTATATTTACTTTATTTTGTAAACATTTTAAAGTTACAGCTCTATACATAGCTCCTGTATCTATGTAGTTTATGTTTAATTTGTCGGCTATTATTTTTGCTATTGTACTTTTTCCAGCTCCTGCTGGTCCATCTATTGCTATTACTAAATTATTCATGCTATTTCTCCTATTTCATTCTTATTTAAAGTATTTTATAAGCTATAAACTTATACCTGCTAAATAACCTGTTGAAAAAGCTATTTGAAGATTATATCCTCCAGTTTCTGCATCTACATCTATTACTTCTCCTGTAAAATATAAGTCTTCTATTATTTTAGACTCCATTGAAGAAGAATTAATTTCTTTAACAGATACACCACCGCTTGTCACCATTGAAACTTGTATTCCTAAAGTTGAATTTGTAGTTAACTTCATATTTTTTATATAATCAATAATTTTATTTTCATTTTCTTTAGTTAATTCATTAGGTTTTGTTTCACTAAGATTTAATAAATCTAAAATTTCTTTTAAAAAGTTAAGTGGTAATATGGATTTTAAGTTGTTTGCAATGTTTTTATTAGGATTTTCTCTTATAATTTTGCTTATTTCTTCTCTAGTTACATCTGGTAAAATGTCAACATTTAGTTCTACAGATTCATTTTCTAAGTTTTTGTTAATATAAGATGATATGATAAGTACTACTGGTCCTGTTATCCCAAAATGAGCAAAGAGCATGTCTCCTCTTTTGCATATTTTTTTCTTTTTAATTTTACATGATATTTCTATATCCTTTAAAGATATACCCTGTAATCTTCTTGTCCAATCTTCTTTAATTTTTAAAGGTGATAAAGCAGGATAAGTATTAGTTACAGTATGACCATGTTTTGATAATATTTTATGCATTGTACCATCAGATCCAGTTTTAGAATGACTTTTTCCACCTGTTGATATTATTACTTTATCTCCAAGGACTTTAGTATTATTGTCTAAAACAACACCTTCTATTTTACTGTTTTCATTTATAATTAAATCCACAACCTTGCTATTATAAAGAACTTTTATATTATTTTCTATTAATAAGTCTTTAAATTTATTGATAAGCTCAGTTGCCTTATCGCTTTTTGTATAAACCTTATAGTCATTATGTTCTTCAACTTTGTACTCAAGATTGCTTTCGTCTAAGAAGCTTAATAAGTCTTCATTGGTAAATGAATAAAGGGCACTGTATAAGAACTTTTTATTAGTCACAACTTTATCGAAAAAGTCTTCAATGTATCTTTTGTTTGTAATATTACATCTTCCACCACCAGTAAGCTTAAGCTTCTTTCCTAGTTCCTCATTTCTCTCTATTAAGGTAACTTCATGAGAGTTTTTAGAGGCTACAAGTGCTGCCATCATTCCTGATGGACCTCCACCTACTACTATTACTTTTGACATTATTTTCTCCTATTCTAATGCACTATTTTCTAGTTTATGATTAGTTTTAATATGGCTTGTATCATTCATTTTTATAACAACTGGGCCATAATCCCTAAATTCAATAACATTTAGTGCAGTATTTCCTTGATTAATTCTATATATATTTTCCATACCTGAATTTAAAACAGAAAGAAGTATTACTCTTGCTGTTACAGAGTGAGTTACAAGTACAATATGTTTACCATCATATTTTTCATTTAACTCATCTAAAAATTTATCTGTTCTTTCTTTTATAATTTGAAGAGTTTCTCCACCCGGTATCTCTGCAAGGTGAGGCTCATTTCTCCAAGTATGATATATGTCTTTATAATCTTCTTGAATTTCTTTTATTAAAAGGCCTTCCCATGCTCCAAAGCCCATTTCTCTAAGACCTGAAGTTTTTATTACATCTAAATCAAATTTATCACTTATTATTTCTGCAGTTTCTACTGCTCTACCAAGATCACTTGAATATATGTAGTCAATAGGATATTTAACCATACTGTCAGCTAGTTCTTTAGCTTGATTAACACCTTTTTCAGTTAATTTTGAATTACCATGACCTTGAGTTTTTCCTTTTATATTCCACTGCGTTTGGCCATGTCTAACTAAATATATAGTATTCGTCATATTGTCCTCCTATAGTTATTTTATTTAGATATTCTCTAAATTTTAATTATATCATAAATAGACAAAAAAGGTTAAAACACTTTTAGTAGTATTTTAACCTTTTTATATACAATTAAATTATATTATTTATTTTCCCACTGTAATTATATCATAAATATAGATATTTTTTTAGACTATGAATATACTTCATTTTGTATATAATTGATATAGTAGATTAAAATAAGTTGATTTGTATAATCAAGGAGGACGTAGAGTGAGTATAAATAGTTATGAATGGAATCTAGAAAATGAATGGTTGGAAAAAGTCCTTAAAGAGACTACAAAACAACTTGATGAAAAACGTGAAGCCAAAGATAGATTACAAATGGAAGCAAAAGAAACACAAAGGGAATTATGGGATGACTTAGGATCTATTTCCATAACAAATGGATTGGATCAAATTTCAGAGTTTGTATCAGCTATGGATACTATGAAAAATCAAAAAAGAAGTCATGAATTCAATAAAAAACTTGAAGAAAAGTATGAAAAAATGCTTGTATCTCCTTATTTCGGACGAATTGATTTTGCTGAAAAAAATGAACTAGATGCTGAAAAGTGTTATATTGGATTATCAAATCTGACAGATGAAGATTTCGATTTTCTTGTATATGACTGGAGAGCACCTATTTCAAGTATGTTTTATGACTATGAAATTGGAGCGTCAAACTATGAATGCCCACAAGGTGTTATCTCTGGAGAAATAACTAGTAAGCGACAATATAAAATCAATAATGGAAAAATTGAGTATATGTTTGACAGTAATTTAAGCATTGATGATGAAATGTTGCAAGAACTGTTAAGCAAAAGTTCTGATGATAAAATGAAAGGTATTGTTACTACTATTCAAAAAGAGCAAAATCAAGTAATACGTAATGAAGATTATAAAAATTTAGTAGTTCAAGGAGCTGCTGGTAGTGGAAAAACATCTGTAGCACTTCATAGAATTGCATATTTACTATATAAACATAGAGATAAAATAACATGTGAAAATATAATCATATTTTCACCAAATAACATTTTTAATGACTATATCTCAAATGTATTGCCCCAACTTGGTGAAGAAAATATGTACCAAACCACATTTAAAGATTATATGCATGAAAAACTAGGTAATAGATTTAAAAAAGAAACACCTGCTGAGATGATGGAATATATACTTGGTTGTAATAAAAATTCATCTTACAAAAATAGAATTAAAAATATTAATTTTAAAACCTCAGTTGAATTTGTTCATATTTTAAAAGAATATGTAAATCATTTAGAAACAAGTAAAAGACATTTTGAAGATATTATTGTAAGAGGAAAATTAATAATTTCAGCACAGGAAATACAAAATCTATTTTTAAAAGACTTTGCTAATAGACCAATAAAGAAAAGATTAGAAAGAATAAAATCAAGAATATTATTCCTTATGGAACCTTATGAAGATGCTTGGAGAAAAGAAATATATGAAGAGCTGGCTTCTTCTGGATATTATCTAGACAAGCAGGAGATGAAAGAAAAAAGTAGTGAAACTGTAAGAAAACACTTAAAAGATGTTTATGAGAAGATTTCAAGAATGACATATTTTAATCCTGTTAGTATTTATAGAAATCTATTTAAGTATTCAAATAAATCTTTAAATAAATTAAGTTATAAATATGATAGCGATTTTATAAATCATATAAAAACTTACACAATGGATAATTTAAATGTAAATAATCTTTACTATGAAGATCAAGTTGCTCTTTTATACTTAAAAGTTGTACTTGGGGATATTCCGATTACCTCACAAATTAAATATGTAATTATAGATGAAGCTCAGGACTATACTCCACTGCAATATGAAATATTTTATCAACTTTTCAAATCTGCAAAAATGACTATACTTGGAGATATAAATCAATCAATTAATTCATTTATGAACATAGGAAGTTATAATAATATTTATAATATATCAAAGGACGATACTTGTATAATAAACTTAACAAAAACTTATCGTTCAACAGAGGAAATTACTAAATTCTCAAGAAAACTTCTACGAGAAAATCTAAGTGATGGATATGTGGGAAGACATGGTGATGAGCCTAGTGTTATTAATTTTGACAATGAAGATAATATGAATAAAAAACTTATTGAAGAGATAAATAATTACAAAGAAAAGAATTATGAATCTATTGGTATTATCACAAAAACAGCAAGCCAAACTGAAGATTTGTATGAATTATTAAAATCAAATGATATAGATGTAAGTTCTATAACAAAAGATGATGATAGTTTCACTAATGGTATAGTAGTAATACCTTCCTATCTGGCTAAAGGTCTTGAGTTTGATGTGGTATTTCTATATGATGTAAGTAATAAAAATTATAACAGTGAAGATGAAAGATTGCTTCTGTATACTTGCTGTACAAGAGCTCTTCATGTATTAAACTTATATTATGTAGGAGAAGTTACTTCTTTATTAGAATAATAAATTTTAAATTAAAAACCTATATCATAGATATTAATCACTATGATATAGGTTTTCATATATTTCTATATATTAATTATAATCTGGGACATAGACATCATCTTCAAACATTGGGTGGTCATAGTTATCTATAAAAAAGGGCAATATACTTTAGTATTATCGCCCTATCATTTAAAACTTCATTAACTTTTCAACTAATAGATTTAATTTACATATCCTTTATGATGTTTAAATCCATATTCTAGCATTAATTCATCTTCTAAGTATTTATATCCTCTACAATGTATATCAGACACACCATTTTTAATTAAATCATATGTATTAGATTTATAAAAATAATCCAAGCTTTCTTCTAAGTCCTTGCCTGTTTGTTTGGAAAATTCAATTATTATCTTTGTGTACATCTTTTGAAGTAATACTTTATTCGCTTCCATTATCTATCACCCCGCATAAGTTAAACTTTAAATATATAGCAAGTTCTTGACATAAACTGTCAAGAACTGCATCCCTAGGGGAAACTCTGAGACACGCAGTGGCTAAGTTGCTAGTTGTTCCTTGACAATAATATTTGTTAAATTGTTTTCCTAATTAATCCATGAACTCTTTAAGCTATTTATATAAAAATATTAACAATAGAAATTATCAACACAACTCCTAAGCCAATATAAATATTTTTTAAATGCTTATTGTAGGCTTCCTCCATTGAGCTCATCTTCTTATTCAAACTTTCTATAATTTCATCCTTTAAATTATTCAAAGATTCATCTAACTTATCGTTGTAATCACTTTTATTTATTTCTATCTGATCTTTCAAACTTGATACTACTTTATATAATTCATCAATATTATTATTTGTATTTCTGATATCTTCTTTAAATAATTTATCATTCTCATTTAACTCCCTTAAGCTAGCAATGATATTTATAATATCATTGGACAAGTTAATTGTATTACTATTTAATTTATCAATATGTAATCTTATATTTTCTAGTTTTTCTTCATAATTTGTATTTTCTAAATTATTTTTTATATTTTTACTAGCATCTTTTAGATATGATTTAGCTTTGTCCATATCATCAAATACCTTTTCATATTTTAAACTTGTATTGCTTACTTTTGCATAAAGATTATCTATATGTGTATATAAATCTATTGCAGAGTTAAGTTCTTCACTTTGTTTTTCTAGTTGATCTATCACTTCTACTAATTTTCTAGCTTCTGACATTGTATCCTCCCCAATATGTTCTTTAATCTTGCGTTATTTTCTTCAATCATTAGCTTTAAGCTATGATTATCTTCTAAAGCTTCGTGTATCTTTAGTTTATCTTTATAGTTATCACATAATATTTTACTTAAATGTATTTTGTTTTCTTCAGTTAGACTATCACCTATTTTCAAACAAAAATCTAAAATTTCATTTCTGCTGTAATCATCATATTCGCAAATTTGATTAAAAGCTGATTCAAGCCTTTGTTTTCCATCTACATTAGTAAACTCATCACATATTAATCTAGTAATTCCACTTATAAAGTTTAGTCCAGTATTATATCTATAACTTTCTAAAAATCTTCCTAGAGTTCCTTTTATATTTTCTATGTAAATTTTACTTTGAATCTCTTTTTTAGGTGTCAATATATCAAACCAGTTATGATATTCTGTAGGATTTTCTGCAATATAATCTAATAAGTATGTATCATCGTCAAATTTAAAATGGTTTTCAATTACCTTTTTAAAAGACTCTCCATCTGTAAAATTTCTACATGTATCAGATATATTTTTTATAGATTGTCTTCTTGTATAAACAATATTATCATAAACCCAAATTAATAATGCTCTAACTTGTCTTTCTATTTCATCAAAATTTTCATCTTCTAGAACTTGTTTCATTTGTAAATTTGTTTTGTTGTGCTTAAAACTGTTTGTAGAATATAGACTTGTATAGTCAAATTCCTTGTTATATTTATGTATATAATTCTCTATAGCTTTTTTTATCTTATCTATATCAAAATCATCAAATAATACTTCAAGTATTCCTTTATTACTGTCCCATAATTCTATAGTCCAGTCATATACTACTCCCATTACACTTAATCTATAAATAGCCTTTTGTACATCTGATAAATTAAATCCTAATTTTTTACACTGAACTTTTTTTGTAACACCAGGTGATGCATAATTATCATATACAGACTTAATTACATGAAACTCATGTTCAATTCCTTTATTATTACTTAACCACAAGAAAAAATTATTCAGGACATCCTTTTGCTCATCATAGGACAAATCTTGCTGTATCTCTCTTAATTCTTCTACAGGAGTATCTAAACTAAAGAATTTATCAATGATATTTTCATCTACAATTTCAGATTCATATAAAACAAAACAATCTGCTTTATTTTTATCTCTACCAGCTCTTCCTGCCTCTTGATATAAAGATTCCAAAGACATAGGAATGCCAAAGTGAATAGTATATCTTACATTTTGTTTATCTATTCCCATACCAAAAGCCTTTGTTGCTACTAATAATGGTATTTTATTATTCTTAAAATTTTCTTGCACTTTATTTTTATGTTCAGTATAAGTTTTGGTATCCATTATAGGTTTGCGATATTTTTCAGGTGATTTACCAGAATAATAATTGGAATTTGCTTTAAACTTACTATTAATCTCTTGAGATATCTGATAACATCCTCGTTTTCCATTTACATTAGGTGTAAATATAATTCCTGCGTTTGTTTCTTCACCGCTTAAATCAAATATATTATTTTTATCATTCAACTCTTTCAATGTATCAAAGAGAATCTTTTTCTTTTCTTTATCCATTTCATTACATCTTATTACTTTAAAATCCAACTCTTCTCTTGTAAAAGAAGTTAAAGTTTTAATATTATAACTATCTATTTCAAATTCTTTTTTTATATCATTTAACACAAAGTTTGATGCTGTAGCTGTTAGTCCTAACAACCTTGATGATGGAGTATAATTTCTAATAGTTCTTACTAAATTTAAATAGGAAGTTCTAAAATCATGTCCCCATTCTGACAAGCAATGTACCTCATCTATAACAGCTAACCCTACAGTACTATACAGATTCAAATCCTCCAAAGATTGCCTAAATACTTTACTTTGGAATCTCTCTGGTGATATAAATATAAATTGATACTTTTCATTTGAAAAAGAGTTTATTATCTCTGCTTTTTCTTCTCCATCCTTATCTCCTGTAATACTAGCCACATTACTTATGTTAACTTTTTTTAAATTTTCCTCTTGATCATATATGAGAGATTTTATAGGACAAACGACAAAACTTATACATGGCTGTAATAAAGCTACTAATTGATAACAAATAGATTTTCCTGAACCTGTTGGTAAAATGCCTACTGTATCCTCTCCTTGCAATGAATTAATTATAATTGGTAACTGACCATCTCTAAATTTATCGTATCCAAATATACTTTTTAGTAAAAACTCTAGTGCTTCTACACATTTTCTATTTTCTTTATCAATTCTATAACATATAGGATCTGTTGTATTAACTTTAAAATAGTTTACCTTATCGAAATAGGCTCCTCTTACATATATTACTTTTTTGTTTATTTCATTTTCATCAGTATATCTTTTGTTAATACTAAAATCTATATTTATATAATCTTGATAATATACAAAATCTTCAACTCTTCTACCCTCTATAATATTAATCTTAGGTCTTTTAAACTCCATATTATTTAAAATACACAAGTTTTCAAACCATGCAAATAAATCTTCTATAGCCAATTCAATAAATCCATATATATCTCTCTGTAAAATATTAATCTTCCACTCTTTATCATCTATATGAATTTTCTCTTTTTGAAGAAGTGATAATAAAGTCAACTGCATCCTTATAATTGCACACGCTTTTAATGATTTTATTTCATTTCCATTATAATCATCTATATTTCTTACATCCTTATAAATCATTAAAACTTTTTCATATTTACTAATGTGATTTAATATTTCATCGATTCTTTCATGAAAAGATTTACTCTTATCGTTAATATCTTTTGTTTTTATTCTAATAGTTCTAATTCCTTGCTCTGCTAAATAATTGTCCCTTTGTGTATCTTGGTATTTTTGTATAGGTTCTTCATGATGGTGTCCATCAATTTCTATAACTAATTTACATCTATGTAAATAAAAATCCACCTTTTGATATATGAATTCTGGATTTTCTTTTTCAACTATATCCTTAATCTCAACTTCTGGTTTTATTAACTTTTGAACAAAAGCATACTCTCCAAAATATAAAGGGATTAATTCTTCAAAAAATACCTTTGCTGGATAGTTATAATTTTCAGAGTCACCTTTTATAGTATTTATCCATCTTGGTGTTTCATCATCTATAAGCCCAAAATACTTCACTTTCTTTAAATCAATGTCACCTAATTTTTCAGTTAAATAACTTGACATCCTTGTTGGGCATCCTCTTTGTAGTATATTTTTTAATACACATATTAATGGATAAAATTTATTGTTTATGTTGTCTTTGCCTTCTATATTTTGTATAACAAAGTTATAATTTGTATACGAATAGGCAGCTGTGTATTTCTCCATATTTCCCCCTATTTCCTCTTTAAATACATTTTTCTATATTTATATAGTATCATAAAAAATTATCTAAACTGCTTTTATATATATTTTTATCATGATTTTAGTTATAGTAACTGTTTATATACTTAATAATATTTGCAAAAAAATAAAAGCTAGCATATACTAGCTTTTATTTTTATAATTATGTTGTATCTATGTACATAGTATTGTCTTCCACCCTTTTTATAAGGAAATCATTACAATGAATATTTAATAGCATGTTCTTTACATAATCTATCAAAACTTCCTTTTATATGCAATTCATTCAAACTATTGTAATATTTCTTCAAAAAACTCAACTGCATATCTACGCTTAATAATGTCATGATGCTTTTGATTATAGTAATTGCATAAACAGCTATAACATGCTGCATCTCCGTTACTGTCTTCACCACAATTACATTGTTTAACAATATTAAGAGACTTTTTAATCATATTGGTTAACTGTATTTCATCTGCTTCACCAATTCTTCTTACATGCCCGGCTCCCCCGGGAACAGTATCAAAAAGAATAAAATTAGTTTCCCAGATTCCACCCTCCAGTTGGTTATAGTGTAAAGTTCCAGATATATCATTTCTTTCAATACCAAGATATTGGCTTACACCCTCTAAAAGAGCATAAACAACTGACAACGCTGTCTCCTTTTCTAAGTATTTATGAACCGAAATATAAGCTACATCAGTTTTGAACTTATGACCAAGTGTCCTGCGATACAGTTTTTTATTAGGACAACGGTTACCAAATGGATTATTATGATAGTCTTTATCTATCATGAAATTTTCGTCACGAAGTTTTTCATTGACAGTGGAGTATCCACAATTGTCACATACAAAGAAGTTAGATGTATTGATTACCACTAGTTCATCATTTGATGTAGACTTGATGCTAATTTTGTAGTTGTTAATCTTTACTTCTTTATACTCATTTTCTATGATTTCGCTTTTATCTCCAATATAGAATATTTCACCTCTGTAAGTCCTTTCTGGTTTTTTTATTGTCGATTTTTTAATTTGAGGGCTAATAATAAATCCATACTCTGGAATAATGAATGTATTGTCCTTTTGAACTGCATCACCACATATTTCACATTTTCCAACAAATCTATTATTATCTTCTGAAATATGACGTTTAATATTTAGATGACCACATTTCTTATTTGAGCAAATACCAAAATCGTATAGATTCCATACTTTGTTTTGTCCAGTAGGTCTCTTTATATACTGACTCTTGTAAATATCCCCATCAGCAATAACTTCTGATCCTGGAGCATACTCAGAAATTGCAATCATCAGATCTCGTTGCAATCGTAATTTGGAAGATTTGTCAAAACTATTAATTATTGCATTTTTATCAAAAGAAGTAACTAGTTCTACCGTATCTACTGGAAATCCATACTTTGGAATAATATTTTTTTTAGATAAAAATGGAATGATATTTTCTTTCTTGATTTTTTCAACATATTGATCGATCTTATTTATATAGTCCCCTAACGATTCACCAATACTTGTTTTTTTCACAGCTTCTTTTCTTAATTTTGACAATTCATCTAATTCAGCTGTATATTGTGCAAACTCTTTTATAAGAATTCCGTCCTCTGAAGTTAAATCAACTAACCAATCAGATGCTTGATTCTTAAGTTCATTTGGAATAAATGCATTGATATAACTCATTACACTCTGAGGAAGATTATCAATATAGTTAATTAATCTTGTGAAATTTTCATTATCGAAGAATGTCCCAACATCTTTATATGAATCTGAATTTAACTTCCAGTAAGATGCAATAATTGCAGCATTCGTGTGTCTTTTAACTATCTTTTCGTTTTCTATTTTGAATCGTGGCGGATAAATTCTTCCTTTTATCATTTTAACTGGTGAATTAAAATAAGTTAAATCGTGAGAGGACAATCTACAAAAAGTCAAAGAGTATGCAACTGAATCTTTTCTTCGACCAGCTCGTCCTGCCCTTTGAGCATAATTAGCAGGAGTAGGTGGCATATTCTTCATAAATACTGTTTCTAGTTCACCTACATCAACTCCCATTTCAAAAGTAGTAGAACAGCTCAATACATTAATTTTATTCTTAACAAACATTTCCTGATAACGCTTAGCCGTTTCAGGACTTAGTTGAGCTGTATGTTCTTTAACTTTCATTTGGAATATGTCTAACTCTAAATATTGTTTTCTATAATGATTATTTGCAAAATCTTTTTCAAAATTACATAGTGACAATTTCCCATCACACCTATTTGCTGGACAAATATTATTGATATTGTTGACAGTCAACTTGCCACATTTGTCGCAAATGTACCATTGAATGTCATGGGTGAATGATGTTCTAATCTTAAATTTACTAATATTCATAACATATTGGTCTGGTGCCTTTGCAACAAGATGTCCTCTTCCTATAAAAATACCATTCCAAATATTTTCCAAATATTTATTTACCTCGCCCTTATCATTGATTCCAAGAGTTTTCTTTAAATAATCAAATCTTACATTTGCATTATTTGTCGATATCCATGCTTTTCTATAGCTTTTCTTGCTTTCATGCTGTGTCAATACTTTAGACATTGAAGATTCAATGCCCTTGTAAGTATAGTATTCCTTATCACACTTCAACATTTCCTTACAATAAGGAAAATCAAATATGCAATCTCGCTTAAAACTATTGGCTAGAACGCGTTGGATTGTTGATACATCTTGACCAACAAATGAACCAATCTTAGGTACTGATTCTGATTGAAATTCAAATGAAACTAATCCAATATTTTCTAAACTATTTCTATCATTACTAGAAATTTCATAAAGAAGTGTCTTCCAAGCTTCTTTCAATGAATCTTCTGCTTCAACAATTTCGTGCTGCTCTAATAAGGCAGCTAGCTTTTTTACTGCCATACCAATATCAATTCCTGAATCTGTAGCATATTCATCTAATTCACGTAATGCTTCTATTAGAAGACGTCTCCTAAGGATATTATTATAAGTAAAGTCAAAATAACTAGCAAAATATGCTGCTTCCTGCCTGCTATCAGAGAACACTAAGAGTTGCTTTTTAGCTTTCTTAGTAATAATATCTTGTTTAATTGGTTCTCCATCATTCTCTCTTCCAAAAAAGTCATCATCTACTTTGTTTGGTTTTTCATGTATTTCCACTTGTTGAGAGGGCATTTCCTCATAAAGACTTGATGCAATGACACTAGCTGCTGCTTCTTGACCCAAATAAAATCCTCTTAATACAGATCCCTTGGTATTGATTAATCCACATGACAAACACTTATTTAAAACTTTATTTTTAGTCACGGACTCAACGACTTTTACAATATGTTCTTGCCCACAATTGCACATATTGTCTTTTACAACATTTGCTTTTTCAATCATTCCGCATTTCCCACAAAGCTTATACATATTTTCTTCTACACCACTGATAGAATATTCATCCAAACATGCTGACCCTTCAGCATCGCTTAATAGCATATAAAGATTGTTAACATCATCATTTTCATACTCTTTTTTCTGCACCAAATGTGACTCTTCTATCTTACCTTCAATATAAACACATCCACAGTATTTGCAAACAGATATCTTATAGCTCTTATACTTATCTCCTCTGATAAAAGCTTTGTCTCTAGGGATAATAGACAAATCTTTATTTACCCCAAGAACAATATAAGCACCTTCTAATGCACGAATAAACATGTGATATCGAGCATCCAATAGCATTATATTATTTTTTTCTGCTTTACGCGCAATAGATACAAAAGCCACAATATCCAATTCATCTATATTTAAACGTGTGGAAATGTTTTTGATTGTTACTGGTTCTTCCTTAAGGACCTCACGCATTTGATAGTAAAATTTATCTTGAATTAATAGATCATATAAAAGTTCAGGAATGCTTTGAGCTGTGGTTTGAAAGTCATCGTCAAATTCACGAATTAATTCCAAAACTTTGTCAAACTTAACCCTACGTTCTAAAAGCTTATTTATCCTTTTATAAATTTTACTAGGATATTCTCTACTACTCTTAAGATTAAATTCAGAATATCGAAAAGCACGAACAATACTGTTTTCATCAAAGCATGCTCCAGTACATAACCTCGATGCAAAATCACAAATATCTTGATTATCTTTTTCATCTCCAAGAGTAGCACTTGTTAAAATAAATTTAATATCATTACAACTACTTAAAGTATTCTTCAACCTCCTCAATAACATTGAAACTTCAATACCGGTTGCTCCGGTATAAGTATGTGCTTCATCTAGAACAATAAATTTCCATTCATTAGAGTATGTCCCATGAAAAAAACATTGTCGTCCGGTCTTAAAAGCAAATACTCTAACATCGCATAGTTCGTTATCAGAATATGAGGAGGTTTTTCTTTCATTTGCCTTCTTGAAATTCTTTCATTAGATATTGGTTTCTCACCATTATTAAGCGACATATACTTTGACACTGCAGCCTTATCTTCTCTTTCTGTCTCCCCCGTATAAGAACCAAAAGTAATATTCGGATAATCCACTAAAAGCTCTCTCATCCTTTTCATTTGATCATTAGCAAGAGCATTCATAGGATAAATAATAAGAGCTCTAACACCATCGCTAAGATCTCCAGATTCCTTTTGTTCCATTAAATAATTAATAATTGGCAACAAAAAAGATTCTGTTTTCCCTGAACCTGTACCTGTTGTCACAACTAAATTTTTACCGTCTCTAATTTTACGAATCGATAGCTCTTGATGTTTATATAAGTTTCGATTTAAAATTTTTTCTTTCTTTTCCCCTTGATATAATTTTATGAATTCTCGACTTAGAATACCTTTATCAATAAGATCTTTGATGCTTTGACCAAATTCAAACGAATCCGAAAAGTCAAGATAAGGCCCTTTTGCGAAGTAGTTAGCATTTTCAATATATTTGCGAAACTGCTTCATGTACTCTTTATCATTAATATAAAAAGTAGTTTCAATATATCCTAAATATTTTTCTACAATGTTATCGGACGCTTTAATTGGATTTAGTTCCATATCCCCACCTCACTCAATAATTTCAAAAATCATAATATCTATCAATTTATATCTAGAGCTGTTGCCATATTCCCTAGGATTCACATACTTCGTCTTTATGTCATAAATTAGGCCATCTTCATCTCTATCAACAATCTCAAATGTAAATCTACCATTTTCCTGTTTAATAGGCTTTATTATAAATGGATTATAGTTAGTAAAGTACCATTCTCGCTTATCTCCGGTATAACGATCCTTTATATAATACAGACCAGTTGCTTCATAATAGCCCTTCTTCTTTGCGAATTTAATGTTTTTTATGTAAAAATTTGAAAGATCGAAATTTTCAGATTCGCTTATACACTTATTTCCTTTGAGAACTTTGTTCCTGCATGCAACAATTAATGGATCACCAACAATAAATTTTTCCCGTAATAGCACATTTTTTACTGCACACTCCCCAAAAAAATCATCTTCTTCAACCTGATAAATCTCTATTTCATACTCATTATAATAAAGGGTAATATCTTTATCCATTAAATGGTCACTATTACTTAATTCATAATGCTTTATTACTTTCTGAGTTGGAAAATATATGACATCAATCTCTATACCACCTATTCCCAAAAAGCTCCAATTTGCATATAAGCATTGTGTTAAATTCCGATAATCGTAATATGCCACTGAAAAATCTCTGATAGCAGGCTTGAAATGTATATTTGTGATACATTCCTCTTTGCCGTTCATATGAATTCCAAGGGTTATTGGATCTTGCTCAGATATCTGAAATAGATGATCTAATGAGTATTTGACCTCATCACCTATTCTCTTGCCCTCTAATTTTTCATACCCTGAATTACTTATTATATTAAGTCTTGATGGTTTATTGGGAAACTTAACATAAAGCCTATAATCCTTTACATTCTCCCACCAAATATTGTCACTATTCTTCATATCTGAATTAATACTGCCTATTCTCCAGCTCAGTACAGGCAATTTAATTTCAATCTCATACTCTACACTATGTAAATAGAAGATAGAACTAAAAACTTTATTTTCCTTAATATTGATTGCAATTGGTAATTGAAGGTCAAGATTGAAGTCAATATCATTAGAATTAAAAGTTAATAGCTTTGCTTCTTTTTCCTTATAGTAATAATCCTTATCAAAATTATAGTAAAGTGACCCTATTGCAAAAACATTTTCCTCTATATAAATTTTATTACTTCCTTTTTCACGAATAACTATTGAAAAAGGTTGATGACTTTTTAATACTGAATCTCGAATATGAACAAGTCCTAAATTGTCACCACTTCCATCACAAATCAACTTGACTTTACAATCAGCTACTTTATTCATATGATAGTTTGAGCCATTGATTGTTACTATAAAATCATCAATTCCTTTCATATATGGTATTCTTATTCTAATCTCAGGAATCTCAGAATATAAATCAAATGACACTTTTGATGTATTTCTTATTACAATGCCTTGATATTTGAATTTTGAATCTATTTCATTTTTAATTGTTGCAACATTCGTTGATAGAATTCTATCATTTATTAATAAAATAGACTCTTCATTTAAAAATACTGTTGAAACCCTATAATTTGATTCAAAAACTATGTCAATCTGTGTATTATCAGAAAGAACTTCATTTTCTTTTTTTGTTATTACACGAATTGTTTCATCAGAAAGCTGCTTTGGATTAACTTCATTTCCATCAAGGTCAAAAAACACAAACTCTCTGAACAATAATTCCCCTGAATTATAAATTATTTGATTGCCACTATTGATTCTATAAACAATCTGGGGATAGAATTGCTGGATTTCTACACAAGTTTGTTCCGATTTAAAAAATAATCTACTTTTTGTAAGGAGTAAATCTTCTCTATGAATTATGTTGTCTCCACAATATATCTCTAGAGTTATTTGATTTTCAATATAGTCAGAATCAATAATTTGCTTAGGAATTTGCAAGAATATCTTCCGGTTATCATATTGATATTGAGCTACATTAAACTTCTTGATGTGCTCTACAACTTGCCCTCGCTTACTTTTTTCTATTGTTTTTTTGGAGCTATAATAATCGTACAGATCAAAATATTGATCAAATCGGTCGTTCTCAAGGTATTCAACTACGTCTCCATAATGTGATTGATTCATATAAAAGAGCAATCTTTCAATAATTGGCACAACGATACTTGTAGCTTTAACAAATGCTATTCTAAAAGATTTAGGTAGTTGTTGCCTAGCAATTGTCATTTTTGATCCCTGTACAATCAGGCTAATATCATCATCTTCTAAATACTTTGTAAATAGCCTATGCATATATTGTATCAATTCTTCAACTTCATTATCAATATAGTTCTCTTCTAAATCTTTGAAATAAATATCATGTAAAAACTCAAGAAATCTATTTACATTTGATTTAGGAATTATTGCATGCGTCAAGATTGAAGTAACATAACCTTTGTTCACATTGCCTACATGAAAATATACACCATTGATTTCACAAAACTTTTCAAAAGATTCCTTACAAATCTTATTAACATCTGATTCTTCAGCATTTACTCTCTTAGCAAATTCACTCCAAAATTGTCCATTCTGGTACTCATTAACTGCAAATAACACCAAAGCTATTGAAATAATAGCATATCTTTCTTTTTTAAGAACAAAAGTCGCCCTATTGATTAAAGCACTTGAAAAATCTAAAAGTTCACAATATGTCTCATCATCAACTTCAATACACCCTAGTAAGAATTCACTTTTGTATTTTTCAATACCTTTATTAATTTTATCCTGCAATATCTTAATCTTATTAGGTGTACTCATATCCATCTACCCCCATCAAATAACATAAGTTATTCTAAACATTTAAGTTTACTTTATTTTTGGATTGTACAATTCATAAATATCACATACAAAATGTGATAACTTTATACCATGTTGCTCATATAAAAAGTTTTGAACTTGCAACATAATATCACCGAATTGACTTTTATCACGCATTTCATCAGTATCCACTCTATAAAATAAATCCATCTGGTTTTACCTCTTTTAATGCTCTATATCCTAAATGATAATCGTCAATTACTGCCTGTGTTTTAAAATCAAGTTTATTATATTCATCAAATTGTATTTTTCTTTCACTTATATACTCTAATATAGCGACGCCTTCTTTTACCTTTTGAGCTTCCATTTCTACTTGAAAAATAGCTATTAGTTTTGTAATTATTTCAATATCATCCTCTTAATTTATAGAATTTACCTTTTCTAAAAGTTATGAGTATCCTCTCACCTCAAGGCAGCTCTGTAGTAATCCATTATTATATAGTTCTAAAATGTCCTCAATTGAGAAATTTTCTCTTAAATCTTCAATAGTTCTTACTGGTTTATCATCTAAAATTAAATTGAATTTTATGGTCTTTGCCATCTCTATTACCTCCAAAAATTTAATATGTATATGAATTAACTTTTATTTTAGTTAATCATTTTTATAAAGTTCACTTATCTTTTTAGCTTCACAAGCTATCTCTTTAACAAAATCATCAGGTGAAATTACTTTTAACTTACTTCCTTGACTTAATATCCACATAATTATCCCTTTTCCAAATACTTCTGCTTCAATTAAATATTTATTATCATATTGGTCAATTATTTTTGATGTTGGTAGCCTTTCTAATACTGCATCAACAGAACTACCACAAAACTCAAATTTTATTTTCATCAACTTACCTAAATACATGAACCGAATTCTGTTTCTGAATTCACCATTTTCAAATCTCTCTGATTCTGGAATATAGAATTTATTCCCGCTACTTTCATATTTTTTTATCCTGTCAATTCTAAATACTGTAGGATCATCAAATGCTAAATCATTAAAATATGCAATTAAATAGAAATAGTATTCTGAAAAATTATTGATACTGGATTAAGAATTCTTTTAACTTCTGCTCCATCTGTTTTTACATAGCTTATTTCTATACTTTGTTTATGTCTTATAAATTCACTTAAATCCCATATCCTTGATAGCAATCTATCATTGTGTTTTAAAGGTACAAAATTTAGCAATTCATTTCCAATAAGCTCTTTTACATATTTTCTTTGTTCAAAATCTATTTCCCCTAACATTGCAGTTATTAAATGATTTATTTCTTCTTTACAAAAAGCTCTACTTTCTAATAATATTTTACTTATAGCTAGTATATCTTCTCTGTTTAAAATAGCATCTTCTCTTTTGTTAAGGCTGTATCCTTTTTTATCCCTTCTATATTCAACATCTATACTGCACTTAGTTTCTGTACTATTTGATAGATAAGCTCTGATATCTTCTATGTCCCTTTGTATTGTTTTTTCATTAACACCAAATATCGTTGCCGACTGTTTTTTATATATTACTTCACCTTTTGTAAGCTTTTCATATACAGTCAATATTCTATTTACTTTTCCATCTTTATCTTCAGCCAAAATTATCACCATCTATATCTCTTATTATAGTATTCGATATGGACATTTACTGTCCATGTCATACTTTTTTATATAAAATTTTTATAAAAGTTACCTATATATACAAATAAGCACATAGCAAGTTCTTTACATAATATGCCAATAACTGCACCCCCGGTCATCGTAGTCAAAGCATTCCAATGACTTGACATGTACTTTCCAATATGGATGTTCTTTTGTTCCAGTTAATAGACCATATATAACATCTAATTAATTATACACTTTTTTTATGTCATTTTTTGCAAATTTTTCTGTATTTACATCTATTTATCTACCTCTTCGCAAGTTTTTGACATAATTTGTCCTCCCATAGCATTATAGTCAAAACATTTCAACGCCTTTACTATATAGCTACTTGTAGTATTTTTACTCATAAAAATAGCCTTAGCCAATTAAAATCAATGACTAAAGCTATAAACCGTATCACTTACTTATGATGCACTTTATCAATATATATCCAAAAGGCTTATACCTTGCAACTCGAGATCTAAGCCTTTTCATTTTAAACTTAACCTCTAGTTACTTTTCTTACAAACTCATTGTCCTTAGCCTCTAGATAATCTATTAAAAGTGTATCCATTCTTTTTTTACCATCCCAAGTTAGTTTGCTGAAATATTCTTTGATTGGGTTATAAATTCTTTCTGAAGAAACTACGACTAATATGGCATCTTTGAACTTTGATGGTGACCAAATTCCATAAACTTTTTCAAAATATATTTTTACACAGGCATAATCTGCATCTGACCATCCTGATTTAGCTTGTTTCTAAGGAAGTTTTCCTATAACTTCTATGGAAGATTTTAGCTCATTGTATACAATATTTTTAAGATTAGGATCATAGCGAACGATGTTAGTTATATTTAATAAAGTACTTTTCACTTTTCCATGTTTATCTAGCTCTAAAAGCTCCTGCCAATTTTCCTTGTTTACCTCTTCATCCTCAACCACATCAAACTCCAAAGATGCTAGCTATTTCCTCTCCTTTGATAATTGCAACCTTATTTTCTCATCATTTATGGCAAACTACTCCATAGCCTTATATGAAGGAATATTCACACACTCCTCATTCCCCTCCACATTTTCATCCAAATAACCAAACTTATTAATTTTCACCATATCAAAGGCGTTAACCAACTTGTCACAAGCTGGATCTGAGAATAAGCAAATTTGTCATCATAAACAGCTACTCCTGCACAGGAAGTGGCTGGGATGTAATCGTATCTGCCCTCCATTTCACTTTTTCATATACATTAGAAAGAAAATTTTCTACAATATCTTCTATACTATAAGCTCTGCAAAATGCACCGACTAAGCCGCCTTTTTCAAGAGGATCTGCTTGTTTTTTTACATCATGCTTTGTAATAATCTTTTGTCTGCTAGATACGGGCCACTGTCTAGAATCTGTCCAGTCTTTGTATTTGTTTAGAACATCATCTGGATTTAATAAATCACCTTTTATCTCTTTAAAAACAAATTCTCCATCTATACAAGTGGATGGCCAATACATTAGTCTGCTTGCTTCGTAAGTTGTATCGTCAAATAAATCAATTCCTATTTCTTTTGCAATCATTCTGGAAACTGCACAGTATTCTTCAGGGCTTATGCTTCTACTTAGGGGGATTATTAGTCGAAGTCTTGGCTTTTCTTTTCTGTATTCATCTCTGCCTTAGCTAGTCAACATTTTATAATTATTTTTATAGAAATTCTCTTCAATATAAAAAGCCGTATCATTTACTATGATACGGTTCTCCTAAACTTATTATATAGAACGTGATTTATTTTTTACTTACTAGAAAATTATGACTCTACATATATTTTCATCAGCTTCTGTATACGATTAATAAGTTCTAGAAGTACATTTTCTGGAGACAAGCATTCACATTTATCCCCAAATCCCATTAATATATTATATCCAAAATCATCTTCTACAAAAGGGAAATCCACTATAAACTTATCATCACCATACTCCTTCACATTATCATCTCCACATCTTTCAACCATAATTTCTCTAAGTGACCAATCAACAAGAAGTTTGATAGTAACAAGTTTTTTATCTATCCACCCTCTTCCATCTAGTGGTTTTGATTTAAATTCCCTAAGTTTAAATGTAGATTGTAGTATTTCAAGATTTGATATTCTAGATAAGTGCAATATCCTTGTAGATACCAGTTATTTTCTTTTAGTATTAATTTATATGGTTCTATGAAGCGCTTATCTTTCTTTCTACTAGCTCCATAATATTCAAAAGATAAGTGTTTATTATCATTTAAAGCTTTTTTTATTTTTTCCATATTAGACTTGAATTGATTGTTCCCCATCCATGTAGTAAGATCAATAGTTATTAGATTATAATAAAAGTAAAGCCATAACTCTATAGCATAATAAAGAATCCAAAGATAGTTAATATATCTTTGGATTCTTTATTAAAATTATTCAACTTTATATTGTTTGAGTTATTAAAATGAATTTTATTTAACTTCTATAGTTATATTATCATCCTCACCATTAACTACTATAGTGCATCCATTATAAATTTTTCCAGCAATCATTCTTCTAGCAATCATAGTCTCTAGTGTATTACCAATATATCTTTTTAGTGGTCTTGCCCCATACACTGGATCATATCCTTCTCTAACTATAATCTCTTTTGCTTTGTCTGTAATTTCTATTTTAATATCTTTATCACGAAGTCTATTAGCTAAAGATTTAATAAATATATCTATTATTTCTTTTATTTCTTCTTTATCAAGAGCCTTAAACATAATAATATCATCTACTCTATTTAGAAACTCTGGTTTGAATCTTCTTTTCATTTCATTCATTACTAAATCTTTAGTAGCTTCTGTGATTTTGCCTTCATCTTCTAATAAATAGCTACTTCCTATATTAGATGTCATTATAATTATAGTATTTTTGAAATCTACTGTTTTACCTTTATTGTCAGTAAGTCTACCATCATCTAGTATTTGTAAGAACATATTAAATACGTCTTCATGTGCTTTTTCTATTTCATCAAATAATATAACAGAATAAGGAGCACGTCTTACAGCTTCTGTTAATTGGCCACCTTCTTCGTATCCTACATATCCTGGAGGAGGTCCCACAAGTCTAGACACTGAGTGTTTTTCCATATATTCAGACATATCTATTCTTATTATGTTTTCTTCGCTATCAAATAAAGTTTTAGCTAGAGTTTTAGCAAGTTCTGTTTTACCAACACCAGTAGGTCCAAGGAATATAAATGAACCAATTGGTTTATTTTCATCTTTTAGTCCTGCTCTTGCTCTTATTACTGCATTGGATACGGCAGTTACAGCTTCATCTTGTCCTATTACTCTTTCATGAAGTACATCTTCTAACTTAAGAAGTTTTTCTCTTTCACCTTCAACAAGTTTAGTAACAGGTATACCTGTCCATTTAGAAACTATATCAGAAATTTCGTTTTCTGTTACTTCTTCTTTAAGTAGGGCATTATCATATCCTGATTTCATTTTTTCTTCTACTTCTTTTATTTGTTGTTCTAAATCAGGAATTACACCGTATTTTATTTCAGCAACTTTATTAAAGTCGTATTCTCTTTCGTATTTTTCCACATCGCCTTTAGCTGCATCTAATTTTGATTTTAAATTTTTAATTTCTGTAATTGAGCCTTTTTCTTTTTCATACTTAGCTGTCATTTCATCATCTTTAGATTTAAGCTCTGCAATTTCCCTTTGAAGTTCTTCCAGTCTTAGCTTACTTTTTTCATCTTTTTCTTTTAATAGTGCTTCTCTTTCAGTTTCCAAAGTAAATAATCTTCTTCTTACCATATCTAATTCCGTAGGAAGAGAATCTATCTCACTTCTTATCATGGCACCAGCTTCGTCTATTAAGTCTATGGCTTTGTCTGGTAAATATCTATCTTGTATATATCTATTTGAAAGTTTGGCAGCAGCAACAATAGCACTGTCATGAATTCTAACACCATGGTGTATTTCAAATCTTTCTTTTAAACCTCTAAGAATAGAAATTGTATCTTCAACCGTAGGTTCCTCAGCTATTACTGGTTGGAAACGTCTCTCTAGTGCTTTATCTTTTTCAATGTATTTTCTATATTCATCAAAAGTAGTAGCACCTATGCAATTAAGTTCTCCACGAGCAAGCATTGGTTTTATTAAATTACCTGCATCCATAGAACCTTCTGTTTTACCAGCACCAACTATTGTGTGTATCTCATCTATAAATAATATTATTTTTCCTTCTGCACTTTGTACTTCTTTAAGTACAGCTTTTAGCCTTTCTTCAAACTCACCTCTGTATTTTGCACCAGCAATTAGTGAACCCATATCTAGTGAGAAAATTATTTTATCTTTTAGGCCTTCTGGTACGTCTCCTCTAACTATCCTTTCAGCTAAACCTTCTACTATGGCAGTTTTACCAACACCAGGTTCACCTATAAGCACGGGATTGTTTTTAGTACGTCTAGATAAAATTCTTATAACTCTTCTTATTTCTTCGTCTCTACCTATAACTGGGTCTAGTTTGTGTTTTTTAGCTAGTTCTACTAAGTTTGTACCAAATTTAGCTAGGGCATCGTAAGTTCCTTCTGGATCTTGACTTTCCACTCTTTGACTACCTCTTACTGCAGATAATACTTGAAGAAAATCATTTTTATTTATATTATACATGTTTAATATTTTTTTAACGTTTGAAATAGAAGTCATTTCCATAATAGCAAGCATTACATGTTCCACACTTATGTAGGAATCTTTAAAGTCTTTTGAAATGTCTTCTGCTTTTATTAATACTTCTTCAATATTTCTAGATGCAGTTACACCTTGAGAGTTAATTCCTTCTCCGTAAATTTGAGGAAGCTTGTCTAATTCTTCATTGATGCTACTTTTAAGAGCAGTAACAGATATATTCATTTTTTCTAAAATATTAGGAATTAAACCGTCTTCTTGATTTACTAAAGCTGAAAATAAGTGAATTACATCAACCATTTGGTTGTGATGCTTAACAGCCTCATTGTAGGCTTCATTTAAACTTTTTTGAACTCTAACAGTCATTCTTTCAATATCCATTAAAATCCCTCCTTTGATATTACATAATTTAAATTTGAGTAAAGCGAATTTTTTATAAAGCTAACCTCAAAAAATATTATAGAACTCTTACAAAAAAAATTCCATTAAATTTGAGCATTTTTAGTATACATTTTTGTAAACATTTATAATTAAAATATGACAAAATAGTTAAAAAAGAAAGAAGCTTTTACTTCTTTCTTAGATAAGGTAACATTTTCTTATTTATCTTGATGTTTTTTGTGAGTGCTAATAGGTCTTGCTGTGTTTTGAGCTACAGATCCTGTCTTTGAAGGTCTAAGTCTAGGTTCTAAGTTTAGCTCTTCACCAAGTTCTAATTTGAAGTGTGGATTTTTCTTATCATTTCCATTATATCTAGTTTTGTCATCTTCTCTTTTATGTTTATCTTTAGTCATATTGTCCTCCTTATAATCCATACTATAGTAATAATTTATCCCAAAATATAATTAGTATTCTTCATTTAAAAAAGACAACTGAATTAAAATATTATTATTGAAGTGATATTTTTTAGATATAAGAACGTTTGTTCTTTTTGTGAAATTTAGCACTTTATAGTTATTTATTATAAATTAGATCAATATTTATATTTTGTTATTAAAAAAGAGAAGTAAACTAGTTACTTCTCTTTATATATTAACTTAAAAATGCATTTACTATTACTTCTTCAGCTTCTTCTTCGCTTAATCCGAAAGTTTCAAGTTTTAGCAATTGTTCATTATTAATTCTACCAATGGCAGCTTCATGAACTATTTGTGCATCAGTATGATTTGCCTGAATTTCTGGAATAGAGCTTACTTTAGCTTTATCCATAATTATAGAATCACATTGAACGTGAGCTTTGCAGTTATCATTTCCTATGGCTATCGGATGAAATACTTGAACAGATTCATCTTTGGCAACAGAACGAGATATAATTTGTAATATGGAATCTTCTCCATTTAGATTACATCTCACATTTGAATGAGCAACTTGATCGTCATGAGTCATTAATTTTTCATTTATTATTAATTTTGCTCCCTTTCCTAAAAATGCCTCTGTTTCTCTTTTAGTTGAATCAACTCCTTCTATTTGAGTCATATTCATTTCACAATAAGAGTCTTCATCCATATGTACTATTGTTGTTGGGTTTAATATTCTTTTGCTCTCAGAACTTCCCTCACCATAGTGTTTTTCTCCATATTTAATTTTAGCATTTTTACCTATATGGAAAGTATGTATACCATCGTGTTCACTAGTACCGCATCCATCATTATGAATACCACATCCAGCTACAATAGTTACATCTGCATTTTCTCCAATATAAAAGTCGTTATATACTAAATCATTAACATTATCTTCTGTTATTACTACAGGTATATGTACAGTTTCATTTTTAGTGTTAGGTTTAACTGTTATGTCAATTCCTGGTTTATCTTCTTTAGGAGTGATTATAATATTTTCACTAGATCTTCTCTCTACACCACATCCATTGCTTCTTAGATTGAATGCTCCATCAACTTCTCCAGTAATATCTGCTATTGTTTTTAATAAGTTTTTAATCATTAACTCGCTCATGAGTAAGTGCTACCTCCTTCATTTGACATAGACAATTTTTCATATCACCTTGTAGTAAAGGTAAAACTTTAGATTTTGTGCCTATATTTTGAATTTTTCCATCAGAAATTATTATTAACTCATCTGCTAAGTCTATAATTCTTTCTTGATGAGATATTATGATAACACTTTGGTTACTGCTTTTTTTGAAATTTGTAAAAGTATCTACAAGCATGGAGAAGCTCCATAAATCAATTCCTGCCTCTGGTTCATCGTATATTGATATTATAGAATCCCTTGCCATTAATGAGGCTATCTCTATTCTTTTTAATTCTCCACCAGATAAAGAGTTGTCCACGTCTCTTTTTAAGTATTCTCTAGAGCAAAGGCCTACTTTAGATAAATATTCACAACATAACTCTTCAGACAGATTTTTACCAGAAGCCAATTGTAGCATTTTTTCTACAGTTACACCTTTGAATCTAGGTGGTTGTTGGAAAGCATAACCTATACCTAATTTTGCTCTTTCTGTTATATTTAAATTTGTTATATCAATACCGTCAAATAAAATTTGTCCACTACTTGGTTTTTCTATTCCCATTATGATTTTTGCCAATGTGGACTTTCCTCCACCATTTGGACCTGTTATAACTAACATTTTTCCAAAGTCAATTTTAAAGCTTACATTATCTAAAATGGTAATTTCTTCATTACTATCTAAAGCTTTAACTTTAAAAGATATATTCTTTAGTTCAAGCATTGTAAACATTCCTTTCTAAGATTATTATTATAAGTTTTTAGCAACGGAGCTGCCTGAAATTTCATAGCGCCCACGCAGTGGCTTAAAGTGGTAACAAAGGCATCTCGTTGGCGATATGAGTTTATCGAATTTTTAAATCATTTATAAAATCTAATACTTTATCTTTTTCTGTTGCCCATGAAGTAACAAGTCTGATAACTGTATGATTTTCATCGTATTCTTCCCATGTATTAAATGAATACTTTTCTCTTAATTTTTCTATAGATGAATTAGGTAGTATAGGGAATATTTGATTAGTAGGTGATTTAATTAATAATTTATAGTTTTCTTCAATCAAAGCATCTTGAATTAGAGCAGCCATTTCATTGGCGTGTTTTGCTAAATTGAAGAATAGATCATCTTTAAATAATTCCATAAACTGAATTCCAAGAAGTCTTCCCTTTGCAAGTAAAGCGCCTTTTTGTTTTATGTTATATCTAAAATCTTCTTTTAGTGAGTCATTGCAAATAACAAGAGCTTCACCAAATAGTGCTCCATTTTTAGTTCCACCTATGTAAAATGCATCACAAAGATTAACTAAATCGCAAAGTTCTAAATCGTTTTCTTCACATGTTATGGCTGAACCCATTCTAGCTCCATCTATAAAGAATAACAAATTCTTTTCTCTACAATATGTATATAAATCTATTAATTCTTGTTTTTTGTATATTGTACCAATCTCTGTTGCATTAGATATATATACTAGTTTTGGCTTAACCATATGCTCATCAGTATGTATCTTTAATATTTTTTCAATTTTATCTACTGTTAATTTCCCATCATTACTAGGTGCTGTAATAACTTTGTGACCACAAGCTTCGATTGCTCCAGTTTCGTGTACTGCAATATGTCCTGTATCTGCAGCAATGGCAGCTTCATATTGTTTTAAGAAAGAAGATATACATATTAAGTTAACTTGAGTACCACCTGGTATAAAGTGAATATCTATTTTCTCATTTTTAAGTACATTTTTTAGTATATCCTTTGCTTTTTCACTATATTCATCAAGTCCATAGCCTGAACTTTGTTTTAGGTTACTATCTAAAAGTGCTTTTAGTATACTTTCGTGTGCACCTTCACTATAATCATTTGTAAAACTGTACATAAATACCTCCAAAATTAATATATTGCTTATAATTAATTTTATACAAAATTTGTTATTGTATCTACATATATTTTAATTGATATATATATTTCTTGTTTTAAATAGATTTTAACCTTATTAAAATAAAAAAAAGTAGATTTCTCTACTCTTTTTTATTAAGGAACTCAGTATTTATTTTAAAGTGTTAAGATATTTATTATATTCAGTTTCATCTTTAGGAGCTACAACTTCTCCACTTTCTAGTTTTTTAATTTCTTCATCAACATAGTCTAAAACATCTTGTGGAACTAATTTAGATGTTGAATCAGGTATACCAACAGCATTTTCTTTGAGCCCATAAGTTGTTTCTTTTCCACCTTCAAATTTATTTTCTATAAATCTTTTTGCTGTTTCATATACACCAATATCTACTCTTTTTATAGCAGAAGTTAAAACATTGTCTGGAGCTAAGTCACTTTGGTCTCTATCTACACCAATAGCATATTTATTTGATTCTTTGATAGCTTCTATGGCACCAGTTCCCACATCACCACCAGCTATAAATATTACATCAGCACCATTTGAAATCATTTGATTTGATATTGCTTTTCCTTTTGCTTGATCAGTAAATGAGTTTGCATATTGACTTTGTAATTTACATTTAGGGTTTGCTGTTTTTACGCCAGCCAAATAACCATATTTAAATGTATTTATAACAGACATATCCATGCCACCAATAAATCCAGCATTATTTGTTTTTGTCATTTTTCCAGCTATTAAACCAACTAAATATGCCGATTGTTCAGCCTTAAATAAAATTGATTCCACGTTAGAAGGTATTTTTTTATATGTTTCATCTACAATTACAAATTTTTGATCAGGATAATCCTTAGCTGCTTGTTCAATTGTTGGAGCTAATTTTGATCCCACACCTATTATTAAATCAGTTCCTTCATCTACTAGAGTTTCCACATTAGTAGAGTAATCTGCATCTTGTTTTGATTCTAAACATTTTACTTTAACACCTAAATCCTTTTTTGATTTTTGTAATCCTTCCCAGGCACTTTGGTTAAAGGAGTGGTCGTTAACACCAGCAACGTCTGTTATCATTGAGATAGTGTATTCTTTTTTATTCGACTCATTATTGACAGTGGAATTGTTTTTCTTAGTGGTACATCCTGTCATACAAGTAGTTAACATTGATGTAACCATAGTTATCGCAATGAATTTTTTTAATGTCATAAATCTACCTCCGCTATGTTTAATTATACTAAATATAGATTTTATATAAATTTCTTCATCTATAAATAATGTAAATACTTATTAAAATTCTAAAGTTATTATTTCCTAAATGCAAAAAAAAATCCTTAATCATCTATTCATCATAATAGAATTATTAACAAAATTAAACTTAACTTACTTTAATTTTATAAAATAAAAATTAAAATTATAAAAATTCAGTTTATTTTTTAAAATAATTACTATAAATTAGTTAAAAATTTATTAATGTTGATATATTACCTTTTATATACTAAGATGATGATATTGAGGGATACTTAATATTTAATTATTATTTTAGAAAAGGGGACGTATTATGGAATCATATAGTTACATATTAGATATTGCTTTAATTCTAATTTCTACAAAATTATTTGGCTTAATTTCTAGGAGGTGTCAAATGCCTCAAGTAGTTGGAGCCTTATTTGCTGGTTTAATTTTAGGGCCAGCAGTTTTAAACATTGTTCATGAAACAGAGTTTTTAACTCAGTTAGCAGAAATAGGAGTAATACTCTTAATGTTTTTTGCAGGGTTGGAAACAGATATAAGTGAATTAAAACAGTCTGGAAAAGCTTCTTTAGTAACAGCTATTTTGGGAATTATAGTTCCACTTGCAGGTGGATTTTTTGTTGCAATGTATTTTAATCGTCATGGATTAATACCATTTGAAGCTAATGCAAGTGCATTTCTTCAAAATATATTTATAGGAACTATACTTACAGCAACTTCAGTTAGTATAACTGTTGAGACTCTTAAGGAAATGGGAAAATTAAATTCAAAAGTAGGAAATACCATATTAGGTGCTGCAATTATTGATGATATCCTTGGAATTATTGCACTTACAATAGTTATTAGTTTTGCAAATCCTGATGTACATATTTTTGAAGTTCTATTAAAAATATTTTGCTTTTTTATATTTGCTGCAATTGCCAGTGGTATATTTTATTTTATATTTAAAAACTGGCTTGATAAAGATGCAAAGCACAAAAGGCGTTATGTAATAGCAGCATTTGCATTTTGTTTACTTTTATCATATATATCAGAAACATATTTTGGTGTTGCAGATATAACAGGTGCTTTTATAGCAGGTCTTACTTTATCACCATTAAGTAAGAAGTATTATATTGAAGATAAGTTAGACACAGTATCCTATGCACTTTTATCTCCAATATTTTTTGCTAGTATAGGTTTAAAACTAGTATTGCCTAAAATGACTCCAATGATAATATTATTTGCTGTTGTTCTTACTATTGTAGCTGTTTTATCAAAAGTAGTAGGTTGTGGTTTAGGATGTAAGTTGTTTAATTACTCAAATAGTGAATCATTACAAGTTGGCTTTGGTATGGTATCTAGAGGCGAGGTTGCTTTAATTGTTGCTAATAAAGGTTTTAGCGCAGGATTAATTAATACAACCGTTTTGGCACCAATTTTAATTGTGGTTATAGCTACAACCATATTATCACCTATATTGCTAAAGTTATCATACAATTGTAAAATGAAAAAAAATAAAGAAAATTTAAGTGCAATATCTTAATTTAAAGAATATTAATAAAAGGGGCTATCTCATGAACAATTAGAAACTGTTTTGTGATGCCCCTTTTATTTATTAATTACTTACTTATTTTTCTTATCTTTCATAGCATTTATTTTAAGTGGAAGGGTAAATAAGTTTATAAATCCTTCAGCATCTTTGTGGTCGTATAACTCACTGTCGCCAAATGAAGAAATACTTTCATCATATAATGCATTTTCAGTAAATATTCCAGCAGGTTTTATATTTCCTTTGTATAATTTAAGTTTTACTGCTCCTGTTACATTTTCTTGAGTTTCATCCATAAATGCTGTTATTGCACTACATGCTTTTGAATACCATTTTCCGTTGTAAATTAAGTCAGCATATTCTAATGATAATCTTTGTTTTAGATGAAGAGAATCTTTGTCTAGTGTGGCACTTTCTAGGTAGTTATGTGCAGTATATAAAAGTTCTCCTCCTGGAGTTTCATATATTCCTCTAGATTTCATTCCAACTAATCTATTTTCTAGTATTTCTACTACACCTATACCATGTTTACATCCTAATTTGTCTAAAGTTTCGAATAATTCAACTGGAGATAATTCTTTATTATTAACTTTCTTAGGTATACCTTTGTCAAAATATATTTCCACATATTCAGCTTTGTCACAAGCAGTTTCTGGTGATTGAGTTTTCTTATAAATATCTTCTTTATGCTCATTTTGCAAACACTCTATATCGCCGCCTTCAGTTGATACATGGAACAAGTTATCATCAACAGAATAAATTTTTTCTTTTGTAGCTACTACTTGTATATTGTGTGACTGTGCATAATCTATGGCATCTTCTCTAGATTTTATATCCCACATTCTCCAAGGGGCTATAACTTTTATTGATGGGTCAAGGGCTGCTATGGTACCTTCAAAACGAACTTGGTCATTTCCTTTTCCTGTACATCCGTGGCAAATATACTTAGCACCTTCTTTATGAGCTATTTCAACTAATTTTTTAGCTATTATTGGTCTTGCTAAAGCAGTTCCAAGTAAATATCGTCCTTCATATTTTGTTTCTGCTTTTATTGCAGAATAAATTGTTGTAGTTATAAATTCTTCTTTTAAATCTTCACAATAGGCTTTTATTGCACCGCTTTGGATAGCCTTATAATGTATTTTATCCATATTATCATCTTGGCCTACGTTGGCACAAACAGCAATTACATCAATATCATAGTTTTCTTTAAGCCATGGTATTATTATAGATGTATCTAATCCACCTGAATATGCTAGTACTACTTTTTCTTTCATAGTTATTTTCCCCCTTATTATTCCAATTGTTAATTTTTACAATAAAAAAAGTCCCTTGGATTTAACCAAGAGACGAATTTACCGCGTTACCACTCTAATTAATAAAATTCGCTACGCTTAAGCCACTGCGTGGGCGCTACACTTCATTTCGCCAACGAGATTCCTTCGCTAGCGCTTCAGGAAACTCCGTTGCTCAAAATTGCTTTGATAGAATTTTATTCACTCTTCCTTTTAAGGCAAGGCCACCTATTATCCTACTATTATTTCAGATAATCTTCTCCAAAGCTCTATTCACTTAAAGTATATTATTAGGCTTCCACCATCCCCAATTCTCTGTAAATATATTATTTAAGTTACTTCTCTTTTTCACTGAATTTTGCGTATTCAATTTAATATGTTTAAATAATAGTTGAATTTCTAATCATTGTCAACTGTTAAAAAGATTTTTTTTAAAAGTATCTTTTGTGGTTTTTAGGACATTCATCTAAAACACCAAATATTTCATAGCCATTTTTTATATAAAAATCTTTAGCTTGAAAGTCAAAAGTATCTAAATGAATTAAATTACATTTTTCTTCCTTTGCTATTTTTTCTATTGCAAATAGTAATTTTTCTCCAAGACCACAACCTCTGTAGTTTTCATCAATCCAAAGTGCATCAATGTAAATTACATTCCAACAATACATTTTTGCAAGAATTCCCCCAACTATTTTTTTATTATCATTTTCTATTATTTTATTTAACCATACATAAGCTTTCTCTTGTGTTTGTGGTACCTTTGATAAATTATATTCTACTAGTTTTTCAATTATATAATCAGAGTCTTTATCATTCCCATTTTTTATAATTAAATTATTCAAATACATCCCCCCACAGAATTAATACTGAACTTTAAATAAATATAAACCTTTTGCTGGTGCTGTTTCTGGAGCTACTTTTCTGTCTTTAGCTTCTAAAATTTCTTTTATATCCGTAGGATTTAATTTATTAAGTCCTGCATCTATTAAAGTTCCAACAATTATTCTCACCATGTTATATAAGAATCCATCACCTTTAACATATATTTCAATCATGTTATCTTTTTCAACTATATCAATAGATTCAATATTTCTAACATGACTTTTCTTTTTTGATTTTGAAGAAGCGAAGCTGGAAAAATCATGTTCTCCAATTAAATAAGTGCTAGCTTCTTTCATAAGATCTAAGTTTAATTTTTTACTTATATGAGCTGAGTACTTTCTAAAAAATGGATTATGGAACTTATTATTATCTATTTTGTATAAATAAACTTTAGATTTAGCATTGTATCTAGAGTGGAATCTATCTTCAACCTCTTCAATACTTTTTATAACTATAGATTCAGGTAAATATTTATATAAATATTTTTGTATTTTTTCAACTGAATCATTGCAATCAGTTTTAAAGTTTACAACTTGACCCATGGCATGAACACCCATATCTGTTCTTCCAGAACCTATTATTTCAACATTTTCATTTGTAAGTTTACAAAGAACATCTTCTATTTTACCTTGTACAGTATTGTCATTGTCTTTTAATCTTTGGAAACCTTTAAAGTTACTTCCATCGTATTGTACTATCATTTTTATATTTCTCATTATTATTTTTCCTTTTTGATAAAATTTGTTATTTCATTATACTTAATTTATTTTATTAAATCAATTAATTCTTCTTCTGACAAACTACTTAGTATATTAGTATTGTTTAGATTTCCATCAAGCATATCATGAATTAATTCTGATTTTTTTTGTTGTAATTCCATTATTTTTTCTTCTATTGTTCCTTTAGAAATTAATTTTATAACTTCTACTACTTGCTTTTGACCGATTCTATGTGCTCTATCACTTGCTTGATTTTGCACAGATGGATTCCACCATGGATCAAAGTGAATTACAGTATTGGCAGATGTTAAATTTAAACCAGTTCCTCCAGCTTTAAGTGATATTAAAAATACTTTTATTTCTTCATTATCGTTAAAGCTATCTACTAATGTTATTCTATCTTTAGCAGGAGTACTTCCATCTAAATAATAAAAGTTTATTTTATTTTTGTTTAGTTTTTTACCTATATTTTTTAAAACAGATGTAAATTGAGAGAAAACTAAAATTTTGTTGTCTTTTTCAATATAATCTTTTATTATTTCTAAACAAGTATCAGTTTTTGCACTTTTCCCCTTGTATCCTTCCACAATTATGCTTGGATCTAAGCATAGTTGTCTAAGTTTTGTAAGATAAGAAAATATGGTTATCTTATTTTTTACATCTCTTTTTTCTTCCAATCTTCTTTTTATTTCTTCCACATAAATGCCGTAGGTATTTCTTTGTGTTTTGCCCATTTCTACATAAAATTCTTTTTCTATTTTAGGCGGAAGCTCTTTAATAACTTGTTCTTTTGTTCTACGAAGTATAAAGGGTTTTATCATTCTTTTTAAATTTTCTATTTGGCTCTCATCTTTTATAAATATGGCATTAAATTTAGTTAAGCTATATAAGTACCCTGGCATAATAAAATCAAATATAGACCAAAGTTCCATCAAATTATTTTCTATAGGCGTTCCAGTTAAGGCAAATTTATTACTTGCTCTTATGGCTTTTACAGCATCAGTAGAAGAAGCTAAAGGATTTTTTATATTTTGAGCTTCGTCAATAATACAATAATCAAATTCAAGCTTTTCATATTCTTCTATATCATTTCTAAGAGAACCATAAGTTGTTAATATAACATTAAAGTCTTTTGTGTTTTTAATTATATTTAATCTTTCTTTTTTAAGTCCGTGACTAATTCCCACAGATAAAGATGGTGCAAATTTTTCGAATTCACTTTTCCAGTTGTGGATTAATGATGTAGGAGTTACTATTAAAGTTTTTTTATCTTTTTTATTTAATAAAAAGGCAATTGTTTGTATTGTCTTACCTAGCCCCATTTCATCAGCTAAAATCCCACCAAAACCTAGATAATCCAAAGTTTCGAACCAGTTAAGAGAATCAACCTGGTAATCCCGTAGGGTTGCATGAAGGTCTTTTGGAATATTGATTTCTTGTTTTTCCATACTTCTAAATTTCTCAATAATATTATTTGTATTTTCCATTCCAGATATATAGGGTAGCTTTTTCTCCGTAAGGAGATGATTAATAAACATTGCTTTACTTGAGTGTATTTTTATGTTTTTAATATTATCAGTAAAACCTAAACTCTCCATCAATTTAAACATTTCCTTAGTTTCGCTGTCTTCTAAATTTATAAAGTCACCATCACCTAATTTGTAAAATCTTTTTTGATTTTTAAATGCTTTTATAATATTTTTATATTCTTTTGGATCTACTCCATCTATTTCAAAATTAAAATCTAAGTAATGATTAATTTCTTCTCCAAGACCAACTTTAAAAGCCGAAGAATTGTGAATTTTTCTTTCTTTAAGTTTATCTGAATAATAGACTTCACCAATATTTTTAAGACTATTAATGTCTCTATTTAAAAAATCATATAGTTGATTATCGTTTCCTTTAAATATATATTTATCTTTATCTTTTTCAAAAAAGTTGGAATATAATCTATATACACCTTCTTTTTCTTTTTCAAAGTCTCTTATAATAAATTTATTATTGTCTTCATCGTAAGAGAAAACTATTTTACAAGTTACATTGCTATCTTCTAAATCAAAGAAGTATTTTATTATTAATTCCTTGGAAATATTGTCTTTTATTCTTTCATCTACAATTACCTTATCACAGATTTTTTTTATTTTAGGTATCATATCACTTAAAACTTGACTGACATTTTCCAATGGGAAGCTTACTTCTTTAAATTCATTTAATACAGAGTAAAGTTTCTTATAATATATGCCATTTTCACTATTTAACAAGAATATATTTCCTTTGAAAAATACCACATCACCTTTTAATGATAGAGGAAAAGGAAGATTATCTTCACATTTTAGTATGGCTTCATTATTATTTAATTCAAAACTTATATCTACAGGAATATTACTTTCAATGACACTTGGGCTGTAATACATATTTCTAAATTTAAAATCAAAAGTTCTATAAGATAGTGCTTCAAATAGTCTTCTAACATTTGAGCCTTTAACAGTTAAATATTTAAAATTTTTCTGTGGTAAGTTATATGACAAATCCATCCCATATTCTTCAATAATTTGAACTATTTTTTCATCTTCATATTCAAAATAATTATTTACTGGATTGTATAGGAAATCAATGCCAAATATTAAATCTTTCGATTCAAGTCTAGAGTAAGCAAATTCCTTTAAATCTTTCATAACGTACATCTTATCTATACCTATTTTAAAGTCACAAGATATACTATTGTCCCCTACATACTCTACTCTAACATCTAATTTAACTTTTTCTCTTTCGTTACTTTTAAAGTAGTCTAATAACTCTTTATTAATAAAATTTTTATTTCTTTTTATTTTATTATCATTTTTTAATACAATAGTTGTTTGCTTTAAATTGCTAATTACATCTGATTTTAATAAATTAATTACATATAAAGATGAAGCTACAATATGTTTACATATAACATTATTGTTACTTGAACTTCTTTTTCTATAGTCCTCACAAGTACAAATTGTATTTACTATTTCTTTATTTTTTAAGTCTATAGTAATTTCTGGATAATATGTTGTGTTATAATTAGCGGAAGCTACTTTTCCATCAATATTTAAGATTTTATCTTGATTATTATATTTAATTTCTTGTACATATCCATCTTTATAATACTCTTGTCCTCTACTTAACCTTAGTTTGTCAGTATTATTAATCAATATATCATTTACTATTTTAAAATCCATTTTTTCACCTGTTTCTAAGTATTATAAACTTTATTATATTACGGTTATAAATCTACTTCAATGACACAAGCAAAAAGAAGCTAGATAAATCATTGAAATATCAATAGTTTATGATTATAAAAAAAATTTATAGGCATAATAAAAATATAATTTTATAAGGAGTGATTTTTATGCCAAATGAAGATACCATAAAACTATTAAAAGAGTGTGATGCAGGAGTTAAGATGGGCATTGATGGAATAAATAGAGTTATAAATAAAACTGAAAATAAAAAGCTAAAATCTCTGTTAGAAAAATATCTAAAAGACCATGAAAGATTGGAAGAAAAAATACAAGCAGAATTGAAAAAATTTAATGATGATAAAAAGGACCCTAACCCTTTGGCGAAAGCCATGTCATGGGTTAAGATTAATGTGAAGCTTATTAAAAGTGAGCATGATAAAGTGATTGCTGATTTAATGACTGAAGGATGTAATATGGGTATTAAGTCTATTTGTAGATATTTAAATGAATATAATGGGGCAATGGAAGGCATTAAAGGGCTGTGTTATGATTTAGTTGAAATAGAAGAAAACTTTTCAAAAGATCTTCGTAAGTTTTTATAAATATTTATAAAAAGATGTGGTAATCTTTATCAATCCACAATAATATATAAGTATAGGAACACTAAATATTAATTTATCTAATTGATCGGAAAGATAAGTTAATATTACAATATGTTTTCTCCGTTTTATATAATAAACGGTGTGGTGACTCATGGAGAATCATTAAAACATATATACAGATAAAAATCCTCATTTTTATGGGGATTTTTCTGTCTTAAGTTTAAGTTAGTATTATTTTGGCAAGAATAAATAAATAACTTAAATACATATGGAGGCCTTATGAGAGTACCAAAACATATAGGAATTATCCCAGATGGAAATAGACGCTGGGCTGTTAGTAATAATTTATCAAAAGAAAAAGGATATGATTATGGAGTTAATCCAGGTTTACAGCTTTTTAAATTATGCCAAAGAGAAAATGTTAAAGAAGTGACTTTCTATGGCTATACAGTGGACAATACAAAGCGACCTACCATTCAAAAAGAAGCTTTTATCAAAGCTTGTGTTGAATCGGTTATGCTTTTGACAAAAGAAGACTGTGAAATTTTAGTTGTAGGAGATACATTTAGTGATACTTTTCCTTCACAGCTTTTACCTTTTACAAAAGAAAGAAAAAAATTTGGAAAAGGTGGAATAAAAGTAAACTTTTTAATTCACTATGGTTGGAGCTGGGATCTAAATTACAAGAAAGAATTCTGTCCTCTTGGAAAACATGTGGAGAATAATATTAAATCGAGAGAGATTTCTCGTATTGATTTAATTATTCGCTGGGGAGGAAGACGAAGATTAAGTGGATTTTTACCAATCCAATGTGTATATGCAGATTTTTATGTAGTAGATAATATGTGGCCAGATTTTAAAGATCAAGATTTTTATGATGCTTTAAAATGGTATGATAAGCAAGATATTACTCTTGGAGGATAAAAAATAAGTGTTTTGCTATTTTGCAAAACACTTATTTTTTATTATTTTCAATAATTTCACATAATACTTTACTACCATCTATAACTACTGAGGCACCGTTTCCAGGATGCGTTGAAGAACCTATAAAATATAAACCGTTTACTTTTTTTGATTTAAGATGAGGTCTAAAATACGCACTCTGACTTATTTTGTGACTTATACCAAAAGAATTTCCATAATATAAATTGTACTTATCACAAAGATCAAAAGGTGTTAAGTAATTTTCATAAATGATATGATCTTCTATATTTTCTAATCCCTTAATATTTTTTAGATTTTTAAAAATATATTTTTTTAATATTTTAATTTGATCATTATTATAATTAATATTGGTAAATGACAAATTAGGTACACGAATCATAATATTCATTGAAGAGTTATTATTAGCTTTAAAAGATTCATCAACTGCACTAGGATAATAGATATATAATGAAGGGTCACAAGGGATATGTCCCTTAAAAGGTCCTTCTATACTATTTTTAAAATCCTTACTTATATAAATATTATGAACATTTAAGTTATGGTAAATTTTATCTAATCCTAAATATAAAATAAAAACAGAACAGGAGTAATCAATATTACTTAAATTCTTTTTTTTGTATTTGCTATCTAAAAACTCATCATTTATTAAATTTTTAATTGCATAGGGATAATCTGCATTACAAACTATTAAATCGCAACTTAATATTTTATCTTTTGTTTTTACGGCTTTTACTTCATTGTTTTCTATTACTATATTTTTAACTTCACAGTTTGTTGTTATTTGTCCGCCTAACTCTATAAATAGCTTTTCTAAAGCCTTTATATATGAATATATTCCTCCATCTATATACCAAATGCCATATAAGTGGGATATAGTTGGTATTAAGGTGTAAATATTCGAATTTGCATAAGGGTTTACTCCTATGTACATTGATGTAAATATTAAATAGTTTTTCAACTTTTTATTACGTATTAACTTATTAAGATAATTGTTTGTTGATGACAAAGGGCTAATTTTACACATGCTTTTTATAAATGGTAAATTAACAATCTCTTTTAGATTTATCATAGGTTGATTTAGTATCTTGTCTTTACTAATAAAGTATTTTTCATAAGATTTTGATAAAAAATTGTAAAAATCAGTAGATAGTCCCTTTTCTAGACTTTCTAGTTCATTAATCATTTTATTAGTATCACTATAAAAATCACAACATGTTTTATCATCATAAAATACTTTGTAAATAGGATCTAGTTTATACATTTTAAAGTAGTCTTCATAATTTTTTTCCACATCTTTAAATAAATCTGTATAAATTTTAGGAGTCATTATAATAGATGCAGTCATGTCAAATTTAAAATTTTTATTTTCCAATATATTTACTTTACCACCAATTTTTTTGTTTTTTTCCAATAAGATTACTTTATACCCTTTATATAGAAGTCTTATTCCACTACATAATCCTCCTATTCCTCCTCCAATAATAATTGTATTTTTATTCATTTTCATCCTCTTTCATAATAATCTTATATTTTTAAAATTATATTTATATTATGCACTTTATACTTAAATAAATTAAGAAAATCAAAAAAAACTGATACAAATCATGTACCAGTTTTTTTATATTAAATATTGTATTTCGAAGTTATTTTTTCTATTTCATTTTCATTGGCTGCGTAGTATGCGTAAAAGTTCATTTGGCTATTTGCTACTTTTTCTCCAATTTCAAATAACATTTTAGGTATTTCATCTGCTTTAAAATCTCCCAATGATTTACCTAGTCTTGTTTTTTTATATTCAAAATCACCGTCTACAAATATTTCAAAGGAGTCACACATTTGTCCATCAACTTTTTTCTTTTTACCAGTAAGTCCTATAGCACCTATTTGATGTACACCACAAGAGTTCATACAACCTGATATATATATTCTTGGCATAGCATTAAGTATGGTATTATCTCCCTTAGAATTTTCTTTAAAGTAGTCAATAATTTCATGTAACATCTTTTGACTGTTTTGAATACCCATTTGACATCTTGGAACACCAATACATGAAATACTTTTTTCTATACTAGTGCATCCACTAAAGTTTTTACTAATTTGTAGTAAATTCTCTGCTTCTTTTCCATCAAGATTTATAATAAATATTCCTTCTGTCATAGCAAGTCTAATTGATGCGTGTTTGCAACTATCTAAAGTATTTAATAATTTATTTAAATCATCAAGTTTTAATTGTCCTCCAATTGGATGAATGTAGACACTATAGTATCCCTTTTGTTTTTGTGGGAATAATCTACAGTCTTTAACATTTGTTTCAAATCCACCATCAGTAGGATATTCTATATTTTCTAGTTGTATATCAAGATTATTGTTTTCTTTTTCTTTTGCTACATACTCTTTGAATTTTTTAATAAATTCTTCTTCTCCAAGTCTATAAACCATATATCTAACTCTTGCCTTATGCTTGTTAATATAATCCCCTTCATCCATAAATAGTTTAGTTAAACCTTCAACATAATATAATACATCTTTTGGTTCAATTAGTTCATCTAATTCTAGACCAACATTTGGATTTTTTCCAAGCCCTCCACCAACAAAAACTTTGAAGTATGGTTTATTATCTTTTATTACAGCCAAAAATCCTAAATCTTGTACTGTAGTATGTGCAGCGTCCATTGGACAAGATGAATAAGATACTTTAAGCTTTCTTGGTAGATGATAAGTAGTTATTTTACTCATAAAGTGATTGTCTGTTGCTACTGCATAAGGTGTAACATCAAATGCTTCGTCTGGGTCCACTCCAGAAAGTGGTGATAATCCAACGTTTCTTGGAAAGTTTCCTCCACCACCGCGAGTAAATATATTGTTTTTTATGGCTTCTTCCATAATGTTGCAAATTCCATCTACATCTAAGTCATGTAGTTGAACTGCTTGTCTAGTTGTAAAATGTATTCCATCAAGATTATATCGTTTTGCAAATTCATATACCTTATGTAGTTGAGATATAGTTACAACTCCACTTGAAAATCTAAGTCTTATCATGAAGGATTTCTGATCTCTCTGAGCATATACTCCATATCCGCCTGAAATTCCTTTATAATCCATCTTAGTAAGGTCACCACTTAAAAGTTTTAAACATTGCTCTTTAAAATTAGGTATCTCACTAAGAAATATTTCTTTAGTTTTTTCTAAATTATGCATAGTTATCACCTCTGTAAAAATATATTTCTATATATATTGTTTACAAAAGTGATAAATCTATTTATTTTATATAGTATCTACTTTATTTTCTTCGTAGCTTACCCAGTCACTAAAACTTCCTGAATATAATTTATGGTCAATTTCAGCTTCTGTAAGTGCTAAACTAACAGGACTGGCAGTTATACCAGATCCACAATAAATTATTACTTCATCGTAATTGTTTAACTTAGTGAAAAGTTCTTTTAATTCATCCTTATTTTTCATAGCTAATTCATCATCTTTATTATTTAAAATATTCATCCAGAAATAATTATGAGCACTTGGAATATGACCAGCTTTTTTATCTACTGGTTCAAATTCACCATTGTATCTGCCGTTTTCTCTACAATCTACTATAACAATATTATCCTTGTGTAGTCTTTCTTTTACATACTCCATATTAACTCTCATATTTTCATTTACATTTATATTGAAGTTACCTTTTTTTACTGAACTAGGTTCATTAGTTAATTCCCCTCCAATTTCTTCAAATGCTTTTATTCCACCGTTTAATACATAAGTTTCATTGTGACCTAAGTATTTAAGTATCCACCAAAGTCTTGCAGGGCCTGCTAAGTCACCTTCATCATAAGCTACTACTATAGAATCATTATTAATCCCTTTATTTTCAAAAGTCGTTTTTAACTCTTCTACACTTGGAAGAGGATGTCTTCCTCCGTGTTCTTTTACAGGTGCAGATAATTCAGTTTCAATATCTACTCTTACAGCACCTTTAATATGAGACTTATCATAACTTCTTTTTCCATATTCTTTATCCATTAGTGAAAATCTACAATCTACTATAACTAATTTGTCATTGTTTAAGTTTTCTTTTAACCATTTTGCACTTATCATATTTGACATTTTACTCTCTCCTATAATATATTTCTTTTATAATTTTTAACTATTAATTATTATACTACAATATAATATTTTATTACAATATAAGGAAAAAGACTGCTTTAAAGCAGTCTTTTCTTATTTATTATACCTTTTTAATAGTTCTCTTTCACCCATTTCAACTAGCTTCTTGCTCATTTGGCCTCCTACACGACCACTTAAGCCTATGCTATCAATTGGATTAGAATCATTTTTTATATTAGAATCATTTAATAATTCTTGAGAAATCTCCATTTTCATTTGATTTAATGCTAATTTAGCATTTGGATCAACTGGTTTAGACATAAAAACCTCCTAGAGTTTTTATTATATTATCCCATTAAAAAGTCTAATATATTCCAACCATCAGAAGATGTTCCTTTGTAAAGTTCTGTAAATCCACATTTTTTACAACTTATAGTTACAAACTTTTTATTTTGCACATCAAATATTTTTGCGAAATTTCCTCCTGTAGCTTGAAACTGATCAGATTCAAAAGTTTGATTTCCACATTTTGGGCATACATATTGTTTTTTGTCCATAATTTTCCTCCAATATTATTCATAAAAGTAAAATCATTATAACATATTATTCAGCCCTATTATTATTATTTAAATTTTTAAAAAATTTATATATAAAAGGAATACTTATAATAAAAGTAAGTACATCCGAAATTGGTTGTGTAATTTCTACTCCTTTTAAGTAGAATATTTTAGGTAAAATTATAATTAGTGGAAGAAAGAATATTCCTTGACGACAAGAGGTTAAAAAAGTAGCATGTAAAGATTTACCCACTGCTTGAAATGTCATATTTGAAATAACTCCTAAGGTCATCAGCGGCATTACTAAGCATTGATATCGTAAGGCTCTTGTTCCTATTTCAATAACAGATAAATCTGAAATAAACCATGACATTATTTGTGGAGATAATATATACCCAATAAAAGCTAATCCAGTCATTATTGATGTTCCTATTTTTAAAGTAAATAAGAAAGATTCTTTAACTCTAGTAAAGTTTTTTGCGCCATAATTATATCCGACTACAGGTTGGTAGCCTTGACCATAACCTACTACAACACAAAATATTAGCATAAATACTCTTCCTACAATTGACATGGCAGCCACAGCTGAATCACCATAATTGGCTGCATTAAAATTTAGTGCTACAGTGGCCACACTGGCTAAGCCTTGCCTAAAGAAACTAGGCATTCCATTTTTAAATATAATTAAGTATGTACTTATTTCTTTTGATATTTTATTTATGGAAAACTTAACTATTGTTTTTCCTTTTAAGTAATATGAAAATAATATAATAAAACTTAAAAATTGACTTGTGGCTGTTGCTATGGCAGCACCACTAATACCTAAATTAAAGTGAAATATAAATATTGGATCTAAAATTATATTTATAATGCCTCCAATTCCTATGCCTACCATGGCAAAATTAGCTTTTCCTTCAGCTCTTAACATATTATTCAAAGCAAAAGAGGCTGTCATAAAAGGAGCTGCAAATAATATATATTTTGCATAGTCTACAGCATATGGAAGAATTGTTTCTGTTGAACCTAATAAAATCATCAGTGGTTTTATAAATATATTGCCAAATATTAATAAAGCAAATCCAAATATTAATGAAGTAACAAAACCAGAAGAACCTAATATATCAGCATCTTCCTTGTTTTGTTGACCAAGTTTTCGAGAAATTGTACTTCCAGAACCTATACCTATGGCAAAAGCAACAGCTTGTATAATGGCCATTAGAGAAAATACAATACCTGTAGCTGCTGAAGCACTTGTACCCAGTTGAGAAACAAAATATGTATCCGCCATATTATATAGGGATGTTATTAGCATACTAATTATAGTAGGAACTGCCAAAGATGACACCAATTTGGGTATGGGTGTTTTAGTCATTTTTTCAAATTGCATATCTTTTGAATCCATAAACACTCTCCTGTTAGTAATTTATTTTTAATTTTGTCTTATTTAAAACTATATTAATATTATATCTTACTTAGGAAAAACTTTGTGAATTATAATATCAAGTCAATATTAATTATCTGTTACTAAAATTTTATAAATAAAAAAAGTATAAAAACTAAGGTGTTATCCTTAAATTTTTATACTTTTCAACTTAATAATAAAAATTAAAATCTGCATCAACACAGAAACTTCCTCGACTTAAAAGACCACCAAAGGAAATTGTAATATAGTTCATTTGCGAATCAAGTACTTTATTTATAATTATTTTATATCCATCCACATCATATAAATTATCATCATCACTTGGGTCATCAAGTTCTAAATCAACTTTTGCATCACTAGTCATTGTTATACATCTAGTAAGAATTCTTATGCAAGTTTTATCGCTATTAGCTAAAAGTTTGTCCAATTCTCTTTTAGCTTCATTTGTTATAAGTATATTCATTTCTTCCATGTTGTCTCTCCTTAAAAGCTTTTTCTTTATTTTAACATATTATTATAATTATCAGCAATTATACTCATAAATATCTGAAAATTCCATAGCACATTTTTCAATTTTATTTTTACAATCGCATATTTTTTCCACGTTTACTCTTCCTACATTGACTAAATTAATAGGTAAGGTAATTATAAAATTCGACCCCTTCCCTAATTCACTTTCAACTTCTATATTTCCTTCGTGTAAATTAACTAAGGATTTAACTATGGCAAGGCCTATGCCACTTCCTTCATTATGCCTTGTCAAATTATTATCTACTCTAGTTAGTTTATCAAAGACTCTATCTAAATAGTCTTTTGGAATACCAATACCATGATCTTTCACAGATATTTTCACATTATTCATATTTGATTTTATACTAACTATAATAGGAGCAGTGGTAAAACTATATTTTATTGCATTAGATAAAAGATTTAAAAGGATTCTTTCAATCTCATCTGCGTCGCAGGCCATATTTATTTCTTCACAGTCTGTATCAAAAATAATCTTAATATCATCATTTTCTTCATTTGAAACTACTGCATTACAAACATTTTCTACTAATTCAACTATGTTGTAGTTTTGAAGATTTAATTCGTGATATCCATTTTTTATATATGTAATATCTATTAAGTTATTAACTAATCTAAGTAACCTATTTGAGTTTCTTTTTAAATATTTTATATGTTCATGTAAAGTTTCCAGTTTGTAGGTGTTATTTTCTAAGCTTGTACTAATTAGTTGAATAGTTGACATAATAATATTTATTGGTGTTCTAAACTCATGAGTTATGTTTGATAAAAACTCATCCTTTATTTCTTCTATACACTTAGCTTGTTGAAGTAATAATTTTCTCTTTTCATTGGCGATTCTTTCACTTACGTCTCTACCTGTTGAAAAAAACATATTTTCTTCTCTTAAAATTTTAAAACTCCAATCAATCCACTTATATGTATTGTCACTACATCTAAATCTACTTGTAACAGAACCAAAGTCATGACCTTCATTAAACATTAAGTTAAATACTTGTTCTCTATCATCAGGATATAATATGTCAAAAAAGTTTATACTTTTTACAGTATCATAGCCTAATATATTAAAAATTTGAAAATTATTATATATAGGATTTCCATCTAAATCCCATGTGGCAATCATATCTTCTGATACGTCTATGAATTGCATTAAAGAATTATTGATTTTTTCAACTTTTGCTCTCTCGTCCTTAATATCTTTACATTTTTTCCAGTTAGTTATGTTTATTGATATATATGAACATATGGTTTTAAAATAATTTATAGGAATACATCTGTCTTCATGACCTTTTTTATATGTTAACATGATAAAACCAGAATAATCTTCATCAAGATTCATATTATAAATACCCATTGCTGAGAATTTATCTGGTATACAATTTTTATTTATTAAATCTAAGTCTTTACTATTTCTTAGTTGCTCTAATTGTATCATGCCTTCACCATATGTATGTATAAATTCATATAATTCTTTACCAAAATCCTCATCTTTAAATGTTTCAATCACTTCTCCACTTTGCGCTATTACTCTTAATTTAGAGGACTTTTTATCTAAATATATTACTGAAATACCATCAGATTTTGAGAATTTCATTAATTTTTCTATAGTATATTGAATTAATGATTTATACTCTTTATCCATATCAAAGATACTTATATCACTACTAATTTGAGTTATTTGATTAAGAGCAATTTGCAGTGTATCATTTAGAAATTTTGTAAGAGTTATATCTAGTTTGCAACTTGCAATATATTTTACATTATTACTTTCATCAAATATAGGTCCTAAGGTATTGCTATACCACTTTTTTTCATTTGTAGTAAAATAGACATTTTCATTATTAATTATTTTTTTCTTCTCAATTGATAATTTTTCTTTTTTTTCCATATAGGACCAATCTTCTTTGCAAAAAAAGTCCCGACTTGTTTTCCCTATAATTTCACTTTTTTCACAACCAAGATTGTCTGCAAATTGTTGATTAACATATATATACTCTCCATCAGTATCTTTAATACAACATTCTACCTGTATAACATCTAGTAAACCCTCTAAATCTTTTCTTGTATACTGTTTGTCATAATGAGTTTTACCAGTTATAAAATAAGCATTTTCCCCCTTAAAATCATCTTCTACAATTTCTCCCCATAATGATTGTAGGTTATTATTTTGAGTTTTTACGCAAAAATGAAACTTCTTATTTCCTGGAAGAATATCTATAAGATCATCAATGGGATGAGAGCTAATAGATATTATTTGAAACAAGTTTTTCCCAATTACATATTCTTCACTAACCCCTAATAAGTCTAAAAGAAACTTATTTACAAATAGAATTTCTTTATCTTCGTTTATTGCAATAATAGCATAACGTAAAGAATTTAAAATTTTAATCATATTTTTCCCCTTTTCCTTTACCCATAAAAAGAACAATTTTATTCTTTTTTCATTTGTATATAAATATTTTATAATAGAATCTGTTTGAATTCAAAGTATTTTGTAAGTTAAAAAATACTATTTTTAGATATATAATACCATTTTATGTTTTATTGTTATAAAATGTAAAATGGTATTATAATATGTATTATCACAAACTTTATATAAATGATTTATTTATGATTGAATACATTTATTTTAAAGAATATAGACTTTATTTTTTTAATTTACATGTTAAAAAAAGTACCAGACACCCTGGTACTTTAAATTTAAATGTAAGAAATTATAGATTCATGGGTTTTAATTCCTGCTATTCCATCAATAGTAAGATTTTTCTTTTTTTGATATTTTTCTACGGTTGCTTGCGTATCCTTTCCAAAATATCCATCTACTGCAATATCATAACCTAATTCTTTTAAAGCTTTTTGTAGCCATTTAGTATGTTCTAATTTTTTATCTTTATCTTTTATACTTAATGGATGTATTTCCACAGCTGCTTTTGTTTTAGGTCCAAATATTCCATCTTCAGCTAAATTACAATTATAAGATTCATTTAAAGCATTTTGTAATGATTTAATTAAAATTTTAGATATACTATCTTCCTTATCTTTATTGGTATTATCATTATCACCTTTACTTGAATATTTTTTATAACAATAGTCTAGGTCAGTATCTCCGTCAATTCCAGATACTCTGCCACTTTCGCTATATTGCCACATTACATGAGACTCACTATAAGAGCATCTTGAAGCGTATTGAGCTATCCATAAGTCATAATCTCTTTGAAGGCTTTTGAAAAAATAATTGTTGGAGAAATCTATGTTTGTATAAAGTCCAGGAATATATCCTCCTTTTTCAATTTCCTTTAAAAAAGAATAGGCAAATGCTGTTGCCTTAGTTTTGTTTATACTTACTCCCTGTTTCTTTGCATAACTTACACTATCATATTCAAAATCATAAAAAACAGGATAAGTTATTTTGTCTTTGTAAGGCTTAATTACTTCCATACACTTAACAGCCTCTAATTTAGCTTTTTCCTCACTTATAGCATAGCTAAACCAGTATATACCTATATCAATACCTTCTTCTATAGCACCTTTAATATATTCTTCGAATTTTTCGTCTACAGTAGATGACCCATATCCTGCTCTAATAATAACAAATTTTATACCATCATCTTTTACTTTCTTCCAATTAATATTTCCGTTGTGTTTTGACACATCGATACCTTTAATAGTTGCCATTTAATCACTTCCTTATTATATATATGGAAAAGAATCTACTATTTAGTAGATTCTTTTCATTTTAATGGCCTGTTTATTATATGAATTATTATCTTATGTTATATAGAATTGTAATTTTGAAAGTTCTAGCTTTAATAAGTGATTATCTTATTATCCAGTTAATCATATTTTTGTACTCTTTTAATTATTTAGGATTAAGAAGAGTTTTATAATTTAGTTTTGATTTCTATAATCACTTATAGTCTATATTATTAAGTACAATAAGTTTTTGTTACTATAAACGACAGAATTTTTATTTTAGAAGAATTTCATTATTACATAAAAATCTAATATTTTTTAAAACGTAAAAAGACTAAGTAATATTTTACTTAGCCTTTTCTTACAATATCTTAATTAGAAACCGAGAATATAAATAAAATCAAGAATAAAAAATAAAGGTTTTACATTTTTAATTATAGCCTTATATATTTATTTTATACTCTTAAATAATAAATTTTATAATATAAGTAAATATTATGAAATAAATAGAATAAATTTTGCTAAAATATACAAACTAAAAGTGGAGGTGGTATTATGGTAAATTTAACTACAAAAGAAAGACTTTTACTAGAAGATGAAAAAAGTCATGAAACTTTATGCGTTTCAAAATATAATGATTATTCAAACAGAGCTAAGTGTCAAGAACTAAAACAATTATTTTCTTCTTTGGCTCAAAAAGAACAACAACATTTAGATTCCATTAATCAAATATTAAATGGTACAGTGCCAAATGTTAATTCTGGTAACCAAGGCAGTCAAAATCAACAAAATCAACAAATGCAGCAAAATAGCACACTTTCAATGCCTAATATGGGAAGTAATGTGTCTAGCGCTACATATGATGAAAATGATAAAATGTTATGTCAAGACACTTTATCTACTGAAAAATATGTTTCTGCTACATACAATACGGCTATCTTTGAATTTAAAGATAAAAATATTAGACAAGTTTTAAATCATATTCAAAAAGAAGAACAAGAACATGGAGAACAAATTTATAATTATATGAATCAACATAATATGTATAATTAGACAATTATCTATAAAATCTCGTAATAAAACTATTTTTATTACGAGATTTTTTTATTTTATTCTATTCTTATTGCTTATTCTATTATTTTTAATTACACTTTTATTAAATAATATATAAGAAGGTGTATATATGAATGAATTTGTTATAAGATTTGCCGAGAAAAATGATGCTGAAGCAATTTTAAAAATTTACGCACCTTATGTAATTAGCACATCAATAACATTTGAGTATGCAGTACCTACCATTGATGAAATTCGTAGTAGAATTGAAAAAACGAAAGAAAACTATCCTTATATAGTGTGTGAATTAAATAATCAAGTTATAGGGTATGCATATGCTGATAGAGATATGGTGCGAGATGCTTATAATTGGAATGTGGAGCTTTCTATTTATGTTGACAAGAAATACACACATAGGGGTGTTGGGAGAGGATTATATACTTGTATTTTGCAAATTTTAGCTCACCAAAATATTAAAAATGTTTATTGTACAATAACTAGTCCAAATGATAGTAGTATTAAGCTTCATGAATTCTTTGGGTTTAAAAAACTAGGGCTGTATCCAAATTGTGGTTATAAACTAGGTAAATGGCATGATATTATAATCATGGGTAAAAGTTTAGGTAAACATAAAGAACCTCCAAAACCATTTATAAAGATAAATGATGTGCCCCCCCATACTATAACAGGTATATTAAGCATAGTCTCAACAATAGTTAATAATAGAACTTAATATAAATGAAATTATTTCCTATTAAAAGTTATGTTAATTTGACAAACTAATTTAATAGGAGTGTTATTATGTTAAAAACAGAATTAATTTTAACTTTACTTAATATAAATAGAATTGGCAAAAAAATAATTAATAAATTAATACTTAACCCTGTGCCATCATCTATTGATGCTCTTGAAATTTTTAATTTTATTATTAAAAACCTTCCAAATTATAAATTAAAATTAAACATACAAGATGTAATAATGGCAAAAAATAAAAGTTTAGATATTATTAATTATTGTGAAAAAAATAATATAAAAATAATGACTATTTTGGACGAAGATTTTCCTATAAAACTTAAAGTTATTGAAAATAATCCTGTAATAATATTTTATAAAGGAAATAAGTCCTGTATTATTGAAAATAAATCTGTAGCAATTATAGGAACTCGCCGTCCCACATTAGAAAGCGAAAAAATCACTAGGAATCTTGCTAAAATATTTTCAAATAAAAATTATATAATTGTGAGTGGTTTGGCTCATGGGATAGACTATAATGCGCACATGTCTACGGTAAAAAATTATAATAAAACAGTAGCGGTTTTACCTAGTGGAATTTCAAATATTTATCCATCTGATCATAAGCTTTTATGTGATAAAATACTTTGCAATAATGGATGTATTATTAGTGAGTATTTTCCTCTTGAAAAACCATACAAAAATCATTTTGTGGAAAGAGACCGTTTACAAAGTGCTCTTTCTTTAGGCGTAGTAGTTGTAGAGTGTGATATGAATAGCGGAACAATGCATACTGTAAATTTTGCAAAAAAACAAAATAAAATAATATGTTGTTATAAACACCATAATATGAATTATAGCTGTAGAAGTGGTAACATGAAATTACTAGAAGATAAAAATACAAGAATAATTGATAATAGTTATAATATAAACAAAATAGAAAATTCATTTATATATGAATTAAATGACTTAAATACTAAGGTTCAGCATTCTAAAACGTTAAATGAACAGGTTCTTTTTAAATTTTAACAATTAATCTTATTGTGAATTGTTAAAATTTAGACTACAATTATTAATAAGTAATTTATTAATGGTGCTTGATACAATATTTACTATTTTTAAATTATTTCTCCTTGTATTATTATATTTCTAAAACAGGCTCATAAACTATGAGCCTGTTTTTACTTTTCTTGTTTCCATATCCTTTTCTATTAGATTTTTTACATAAGAACTTATTCCGTATTGATTTTTTATATCTTCCAAAAGATAATTGTATAAAGTTAAATCTCTATAGTTTTCTTTAAAACTAATTGTTACTTTTATACCTTGACTTTTGCTCAAATTTTCACCTTCTTTTATAAAATTTATATAATAATTCTGAAAAATAATTACATATTACTATTTATTCAAATTTTTATAAAAAATAACTTAAAAAAGACCTATAAAGGTCCTTTTTCCTTAATAAATTTTCATTGTTAAAAAAATATAGAAAAAAACACCAAATGCAAAGCGGCACAAGGTGTTAAATTACTATAAATATATTAGAATGTGGGGGATTTCACACATTTTAATATCTGTTCAATAGTTAAAATAACTAGGTTTATATATAATATTCTGTTTCTAATAAATAATTCCTTTTTTATTTTGAATTTTGTTAACCAATTAACTAAAGTATACAGGATTCTTGTCAAAATTATTAAAAATAAGGAATATTTTAATCTAATAGAATTTTACTATCTACAATATTAAGAAATTGCCCTTTCTTTAATTCAACTTCCACTTCATTTAAAAAGTTTTCTTTTTTTATTGGAGATCCTGTTGAAGTTACATCATCATAAATTTCATAAGAAGGATTAGAATAAAGGCCTTGTAATTTGTAAGTACCTGGCTTTATATCAACTCCTACTTTATACATTGAGTTTTCTTGATTTGTATAATTTTTCATATCCAAAGGATTTATTTCTGGTTTAACTAAAATACAGGAACCTAAAAGTATACATTCATTTTCTCTTAGATTAATATATCTGTTTCCTTGGAATGAATTACTTTGAAGCAAATCACCATCATCCATATTTCCATCATATATTTCATACCAACCCTCCTCATCACCATCAGGAGATACTAGCATATATGTACCAGGATCAATATCTATTCCTACATCATAATATCCATCTTCTAATATAAATTCATAAATTTCATCATTATATATAATCCTATCATTAAATTGTAAATCGGCTTCGTTTTCATCTTTGAAAAAGTCATTTATAAAATCTTCAAATTCTTTTCCCATGGAGTTTGCCTTATTTTTTAGATCATTTAAGTCAATTTCAGATAAAAAGTCATTAAATTTAAAGTTTTCAATTGATTTTAAATAAGTTTTATCTGTAGGAATTAATAAGACTATTATTAGAAGTATTAATATTAATTTTAATATGGTATTATTTTTTTGTTCTGTATCACAATGATGACAAGTTGTAGCAACTTTATCAATTTCTTTTTTACAATTCTTACATTTTTTAGTAAAAATCTCCTTCATAATCCACCCCCTTATTGTAATTTTATATTATGTATTTACTTAAAACAATTAATATTTATATTAATAAATATTACAGTTTTGTATTCTTTCACTATGTTAAATATTAATATTATACCCTACTAGGAATTAATATTTAATAATACTCAAAGGTTTATCAAAGAATTTTTAATACTTTCATTATAATATTTATCATCTTTATATGAATCTTCATATTATGTATTGTGCCAAATTATATAGGTACTAGATTAATATTGGTGGTGAATAATAATGTACGCAGATTTAGTGTGCAAAGGTGGAGGTGTAAAAGGAGTAGCCCTTGTGGGTGCTCTTTCATTTTTTGAAGAAGAAGGTTATGTGTGGCAAAGAGCTGCTGGTACATCTGTTGGTGCAATTGTTGCATCCTTGGTGGCTGTTGGATATAGCGCCAGGGAAATAAGAAATATTATGTTTAATTTGGATTACAACAAGTTTGCAGATAAAAATAAATTACAATCTATTCCTTTATTTGGACCCATCACTTCTCTCTTTGTTTCAAAGGGACTACATGCAGGAGATTATATTGAAAACTTTTTAACAGAAAAATTTGAAAGAAAAGGGAAAAAATATTTTAGAGATATTTATGTTAATGGTGAAAGTAAATTAAAAGTTATTGCAACAGATGTTACTCGTCATAAATTAATTACCTTACCTGATGACTTAGTTGAATATAATATAAATCCACTTGATTTTGAAATAGCAAAAGCTGTTAGGATGAGCCTGAGTATACCATTTTTCTTTGAACCTATGATTCTAAATATTGGAAAAAATTCTTGTTATATTGTTGATGGTGGACTTTTAAGCAACTTCCCTATTTGGATTTTTGATGTGGAAAATAAACCAAGGTGGCCTACTTTTGGATTAAATTTATATAATAATGTTCAAAAACCTAGTAATAATCCAAATGGATTTATTCCTTATTTAATAGATGTCATAGAAACAAGTCTCGTCACAAGTGAAGAAGTCTATTTTAAAGATTGTGATGCAGTTAGAATTGTAAACATTCCAACCTTAGGAATTAATACTGTAGATTTTAATATATCTAATGAACAAATAAAAGCTTTATATAAATCCGGATACTTCTCAGCTAAATCATTTTTAGAAAATTGGGATTTTAATACTTACCTTAAATATTATCGTTCATAAATCATATTTTGTAACTCTTTTTTAAAGCTCATCATAAAATATATTAGGGAGTGAATTGTCTATGAAAGAAGAATTTCATGATTATAATAAAAATTATAATCACTTATTAAAAAGCCTCTGCAATATATTAAAAGAACGCAGTAATAAAGAAAGCTCTTATGCTACTTTTCTACAAACAAAATTAGTAAATGTGGGTATGAATGAGTATTTTCCATTTAACATGACGGAAATATTTAATGAAGAAATCATTCTTATTAACCCTACAACTATAAAAATTAATAAATCTGGTGTATATCATATAATATATAAGATCCCAGTTAATATAGAGGATAAAAAAGATCATGTTGAACAAAGTATAGGACTATACATTAATAATATCCTACAAAAAAACATCCAAAGAACCTTTGGAATATTAGATCCTAATAATAAAAACTGTATGTCTATTATTGGTAATGATATAGTATATATTTGTGAAAACACCATTCTTCAATTGAAAAACAATAGTTTTTCCACTAATGGTAAATCTATTATCAGTTGTAATAATGAAGGTTGCCAAGCAAGTTTAAATATTGTTAAAATTGGATAAATATTAAAGCTGGAAGAATTATCTTTCAGCTTTAATATTTTCTAATTTATTTTTTTCATTTATAAATACATATGGCTAAATTTATGGTAAAGTAAAATAAATAGCAAGAATATTTTGTAATTTATTATAAATTTGGAGGGTTGGATGAGAAGATATGAGATAGACTGGATTAGAAACATAAGCATATTAATGCTTTTTGTTTATCATACTTGCGCTATATTTTGTCAATTTGGGGATTTTTATATTATTTCAGAAGAAAAAAATCTTTTTGCAGATATAATAATTTTATTATTATTTACATGGTACATGCCTATGCTGTTTTTCCTTGCAGGAGCTTCCACATATTTTTCCTTTGAACGTAGGAATATGAAGGAATATATAGTAGAAAGAATTAAAAAGCTTCTTGTGCCACTTTTATTTGGACTTATATTTTTAGTACCACCACAAACTTATTTAGCAAGAGTTTGGCGTGGTGAAGTAAACTTGAACTACTTTAGTCATTTAAGTTTCTTTTTTTCAAATGTAACAGATTTTACAGGATTTGATGGAGCTTTTACTCCTGCTCACCTATGGTTTATACTTTATTTATTTGTTGTTTCTGTTTTAGGAGGAATTATTTTATCTTTAGTTTTTAAGCAGGAAAAAGGCATAAAGATGGTTCATTTTTTAAAAAAAGCTTTTATAAATAAATTTAGTTTTCTATTTTTATTGCTTCTTGGAATATGTAGCGACTTGTTTCCAAGTATAATGGGAAAAAGCATAATAGGATGTTTATTAATTTTCTTATTGGGCTATATTGTTTATGAAGATGATACACTTTTAGAAAAATTAATAAGCCATCGTTTTAAGTATTTAGTTACCCTTGTTTTTTTCGCAATTTGTGGTGTAATTTACACATTACTAATTAGACCGGAAGATGGTAATATAACAGTGTGGATTATTGATAGTATTTTAAAAAATGGTGTTTTAATATGCGCAATTTGTACAATTATTGGATTTAGTAGTGTTCATTTAAATAAAAACAATACACTTTTAAAGTTTTTAAATAAACGTACTTTTCCAATTTATATTATTCATCAACCTATTTTATTAGTTCTTGCAATTTTAATTGTACCTACAGTTGAGTCTACTGCTCTATCCATAGGACTAATAATAATTTTTTCGGGTATTTTAACATTTATAATTTATGAAATTTTATACAGAGTTAAAATTTTTAACTTTGTTTTAGGAATGAAATAATTAAAGGACAGCTATATAGCTGTCCTTTAATTTATTGAATTAAGAATTCTTCCAAAATTTTTACTAATTTCTCTTCCATATCTCCGCAGTAATCAACTTTTCTTATTCTAGGATTTGATATTTCTCCTCCATGTTCAAAATCTACTGGATGCACTACTACTTCATTTTCTTCTAAATCAAATAATACACCTATTAAATTATCCACATTTAAGCTTAAATCCCCTATATCTTTTATAGTGTTATTATCTTCATAAATATCATCCATATAGTGATTTAGTATGTATTTTTCACCATGAAGAAGTTCCACTTTTTCTGCCCCTTCATAAGTTTTTCCAACAACAAAATGAAGTGCATATTCTCCATCATGTAGCAAGTCTACATAATCTTTTATATTATTTATATTATCATAATCTTCATCAAAAACAATTACATCCATATAATCTCTATCTACTAAACAAACCCTTGATATATAATGAGGATAATTATAAAGTAATTCTTCTATATTTTCATTATAATAATGTATAAAACTCTCTAAATTAAATTCGTCTTTTTTAAATCTAAGTATTTCCATGGTATTTCCTTTCTTAATAATTATAACTTATTTTAAACAATAACTTATAATATACCACAAAGATTGTATTTTTACCATGAATAGTAATAGTTTTTGTCATTTTTTAATACAAAAACTAAAAAAGAACAATGTTTATAACATTGTTCCTTTTTGTAATTTATTTAATTTCAAAACCACCTTCACATATGGCTTTTTTAATTTTTTCTATATGCTCATGATCAAATGTTTCTAAAATCATATTAGCATTTAATCTACCCATTTCGTTTATTGAAGATAGATTTGCTGTAATAATATTTGCATCAAGTCCACTTAGTATTCTAGTAAGTTCAGAAAGTCCTCCTGGTTTATCTTGTATATCTGTATTAAATGAAAAACGTCTACCGCTTTTATTTAAACCTATTGCAATTATTCTATTTAAAGTGTTAACGTCTATATTACCACCTGAAATTATACAAACAACATTTTCATCTGCTTTTGGTTTGTATTTTCCACTTAGTATTGCTGCTGTTGTAACTGCTCCTGATCCTTCTGCTACGACTTTTTGGTTTTCCATTAAGAATAAAAGTCCTTCTGCTATTTCTCCTTCTTCCACAAGAACTACTTCATCGACTAATTCTTTTGCTATATCAAATGTTTTATCTCCTACAGTTTTAACTGATATACCATCAGCAACAGAAGTTGCTTTAAATGCTGTTGTTACCTTACCTTCCTTTATGGATTCGTACATAGATGGAATGTTTGCTGTTTGTACACCAATTATTTTAACATTAGGGTTTAGAGCTTTTGCTGCCACTGCAACACCGGAGATTATTCCTCCTCCGCCTATTGGGCAAAGTATGGTATCTACTTTGTTGTTCATTTGTTCAAAGATTTCTAAAGCTATTGTTCCTTGTCCTGCTATAACGTATTCGTCGTTAAATGGATGAAGGAATGTTGCTCCACTTTCTTTTTGTAGTTCTACCGCTTTTGCATAGGCATCATCATAAACAATTCCTTCTAGTACCACATTTGCTCCATAAGATTTTGTTGCTGTCACTTTAGCAAGAGGAGCTGTTGAAGGCATTACTATGGTTGCTTCTATGTTGTTCATTTTTGCACTTAGTGCCACACCTTGAGCATGGTTTCCTGCACTTGATGCTATTACTCCTTTAGATTTTTCCTCTTCTGTAAGATTTGCTATTTTATTAGAAGCTCCTCTCACCTTAAAAGAACCAGTCTTTTGGAGATTTTCGCATTTATAATAAACATTTGCTCCAGTCATTGTACTAAGTTTAGTACTTTCAAGTATATCTGTCTTTTTTACTACATCCTTTATTGTTTCTTGCGCTTTTTGTATATCTTGTAAGGTTACTTTTGTCATTATGATTCACTCCTAGCTGTATAAGTAATTAATAGAATATGATAATTCTAATCATACATGTTTATTTTTGCTCTATTTTCAAATTAATATACTTGTCAGAAAATCTATTAATTACTTATTATTAACTTCAACAATATTATTCCAATATCTAGTTGGCATCATTCTCTTTTGAAGTCTAGGATTTTTACGTTCTTCTATATTTACAGATTTAAAATATTGTTTCCATAAGTTTTCATAATCACCTTTATCATCACTATTCATCAAAATATTTTTTTGATCTTTTGATAAATTAGTTAAATAATAATCTTCTTTATCATAAATAAGAGCAATATCTCTTTTTACGTCGTGAATTATAAAGTTTTCATTTGAAAGTCTTTTTTTGAAATGATTTCCAAGTATGGGAAGTATGTTATAGTCAGGGGTTATTGTAGCATATAAAATATTATTTATTTCTTTAAATCTAACAAAACCTGTAAGTCTGTGACGTTCATATGATACTTTATTACTTATTTTATCCATATTTAAAACTATATCATTGTTTATATGTAATTCCACATCTTTTCCAAATTTAAATCCCATTTTCAAGTAATTATAAATCAAATTAGAACTTTCCTTTGTTTCAGATAAAAACACATAATATATTTTATTTAATACATCTTTTGATATTTTATTTATTATGGCATTATAAACTTTTTCAAATTTAATAAAATCACTTTTTATTGTAATAACTTCGTCGATTAAATTTGGTTCATATACTATTTTGCTACATATAAAATCTGGTTTGCTACTTGAGTAATAAGCATCATAAATAGCAGATAATAAGCCTTCAAAAGTTTGTTCATGTAAAAATACTCTCATAAATTCCTCCTATAGTTCTCCTATTACTGATGAAAATATATCATCAACCTTTAATATGGCTGGTGAATAAGAAAATCCATGCATATTAAAGAAGTTTAGTTGTTCTCCTTTGCTTTCTAATATATTTAAATCTTCCTTAGGAGTTAATCTATTTCTTATAAGTGATTCATCAAAGGATACATCTCCATAGTATTTTCCAGCACAAGTTATGAAATACTGTGCTCTTTTTAAAACTACACCTATTTTTTTTAAATCTTCAAAATAAATATTTGAAACTCTGCGTATGGCCATTATTCTTTGAACGGATCTTTCACCTATACCTGGAATTCTAAGTAACATTTCTCTAGGTGCTTTGTTTATTTCTAGCGGAAATATATGAATATTTTGCAAAGCCCAATTAGTTTTAGGATCAAAATTTATATCAAAGTTTGGATTTTCTTCACTTAGCAATTCATTAGCATTAAATCCATAAAATCTAAGAAGCCAGTCTGCTTGATAAAGCCTATGTTCTCTTAGTGTTGGTGGATTTTTAATTTCTGGTAGCCTTTTATCATTTGTTACTGGTACAAAAGCTGAGTAATAAACTCTTTTCAAGTTCATTTTTTTATATAAACTCTCACTTAAAGTTAGTATTTTTAAATCACTTTCTGGTGATGCCCCTACTATTAATTGTGTACTCTGTCCTCCTGGTACAAAACTCGGGGCATTTTTAAAGCTTTTTAATTCACTTTTATTTTGAATAATATTATTACTAATATGCTTCATTGGTAATAATATTTTATTTCTATCTTTATCTGGAGCTAATATTTTTAAACTTTCTGATGATGGAAGTTCTATATTTACGCTCATTCTATCAACTAGAAGTCCTGCTTTATCTATTAGATTTTGGTCTGCTCCAGGTATGGCTTTTAAATGTATGTATCCATTAAAATTATGTTCATTTCTAAGTTTATAAACTGTTTCGTACAATTTCTCCATGGTGAAATTGGCACTTTTTACTATGGCTGAACTTAGAAATAAGCCTTCAATATAATTTCTTTTATAAAAATTTATAGTTATATCACATAATTCATCAGGTGTAAATGTGGCTCTTGGAAAGTCGTTGGAAGTTCTGCTTACACAGTAGCTACAATCGTAAATGCACACATTACTCATTAAAATTTTAAGAAGAGATACGCATCTTCCATCTGGTGTAAAAGAATGACAAATACCACTTATGGAAGCATTTCCTATACCACCTTTTTTATTTTTTCTATTACTTCCACTTGAAGAGCAAGATACATCGTATTTTGCAGCAGATGATAATATTTCAAGCTTTCTTTGTAAATCCAAAACTTCATCTCCTTTAAATTAATAAATAACTTTTATCAAACATAAATTCCTATATAATGAACATGTGTTCTTTATTTATTATTATAGAATTCTTTTATTATTTTTTCAATGGTAATATGTGATAATTCCATAAAAAAAGCAATTACTTTAAATATAATTATCTAAAGTAATTGCTTTTTAATTCTTATTATATGTAAATTACAAATCTTATTAAATTATTTATTCAAATTAAAATGAATTTTTAATAATTACTATTCTGCAAAGCTTTCAATAGTTATATACATAAATCCAATTTTGTGGTAACGAATGCAAGCAGACTTATCTATCAACCATCCATTATAGCCTTCTCCACCATTTCCTGCATTCCACTCATTATATACCAGTGCTTTTGGCTTAACATTATAACGCATTTGTACAAAAGTTCCTCTATCATTATTAAGTGTTTTTGATGAGTTTATCTGATAATCACTTAAAGAGCCTTGCTTATCTAAATAATTACTACTTATTTTGTTTGAAATATTTTCGTCAGAAAAAATGAATGCTGGTCTAAATATTAAATACAAGATCATAATAATAAAAACTAATATTATTAGTATGATTTTGTATTTATTTTGTATCTTCATTCAAATATTACCCCCTTTTAATTTCAATAAGTTCCCCTTTGTAAGTTAATAATTTGATTATTTTAAATCGAAAGATAACTTTATTCATTATTATTCTCTATAGAAGAAGTTTCTTCAAATATGCGATGATAATAAGAATTAGACGTATAAAGTGCAGCAGCAGGATTATGCCCCAAAACTCTATCTTTTGTTACGAGAGTAGTTACTAATGCATTTGAATATTTGTAAAATAAACTATCATGACCTACACAAAGTCCCATTACAATATTTAGTTGTGTATTTTCTGAGTTTAACTTCTTAGCTTGATAAATTGGATTACACATATTGTCTCCAACTTTTTTGCAAGATTCATTAATTCCCACGCTGTCTTTTTTCACAGCACCTGCCTTACATGCTATACCAAATACCTCAAATCCTTTTTTCCTCAAAATTGATGCAAGTATTCGAGATTCACTTATAAGTCCTACGCAAGTTGCTATACCAATTTTTTTAAAACCCATTCGTTTCGCAAATTCAACACTTTCCTCGACTCTAGTCATGATGCCATAATATTCACTTTCAATATTAGCAGCATTTATCATTACATCATTGTTCTCTTTTTCCTCATATAGCTTTAATGCCTCTTTTAATATTGTTTCATTTAAGTTATCTGTAGTTAAACAAAATTTAGGATAAGACTTATTTTGTACATTGCAATTTACTACACCACAATCAATACAACTTCTTACAATTTCCTTTTCATTCATCGAAATTTACTCCTTTATTTATATTTCTATTTTTATACATAAAAATTCAATATTTTTAAGTTGCTACTATAGAATTATAGCATAATTTTCCATTTATTCTAATTAGGAATTCAAAATATATAAATTTAAATTTATAATTAATAAAAAGTACCCTATAAATTAAAAATTAATTTATAGGGTACTTTTTATATTCTTATATTATAAAGTCTTCGTCTTTTAATTCTTCGTATATTCCCTTTTGATATCCGTTACCTTTTGTAGAGAAGAAATCATGTGTCTTAGTTTCTGTACTTAGACCATTTAAAACTATTGGATTTACAGCTTTTACTTCATAGTAATCTTCAAATCCTAAATTTTCAAGTGCTCTGTTGGCGTTATATTGTAAGAAGTTTATAACCTCTTCTTCCAAGTTACTGTCTTTGTAAATAAGCTTCGTATATTCTATTTCATTTTCCATAAGGCTGTTAAAAATTTTATACATCTTATCTTTTAATTCTATTTTTTCTTCTTCACTAAAGCTTTCAAATTTTTCTTTTGCAAGAAGTCCTATATATTTTCCATGTAGTGATTCATCTCTTAAAATAAGTGATATTATCTCTCCGCTTGATACCATTTTTCCTTGTCCTGCTAAAAATAGTGGATAGAAAAATCCTGAATAAAATAGAAAACTTTCTAAAAATACACTTGTTGCCATGGATAAATATAAACTTTTTTCATCATTTGTATTTTCGTATTGCTGCAAAATTAACTCTGCTTTTCTTTGTAGAGTTTTTTCTTCTTCTATCCATTTAAATAATTCATCTATTTCTCTATTTGATAGTAGTGTTGTAAATATTGATGAATAACTCTTTGCATGTATTTCTTCCATAGTTCCCATAAATGAAAGTACAGCCTTTCTTTGAAGGTTATCTGTTAAACTCATCATGGAAGGTATTCCATTGTTTCCCTGCTTTGTATCAAGTAATGTTAAACCTGCAAGAACTTTTTTATATAAGTCTCTTTCCTTTTCACTTAGTTCATTCCAAACTTTTAAATCCTTTGATACAGAAATTTCTTCTGGAAGCCAAAACTGCTTTACATTTTGTTCCCAGAAAGCTTGTGTAAAGTTATCATCTTCTTTGTTCCAGTTTACTGCTTTGTGTATTTTATTTAAAGTAAATGTCATAATTTCCTCTCCCTATACAGAACACATTAGACATTCATTATCATCTCTTGTCATTTTTGTTCTTGTGTAATATAAACTTTTTAAACCTTTTTTATAAGCATAAATATAATATCTTGCTATATCTCTAGTTGTTTTATCATCTGTTACAAATAATGTTGTAGATATTCCTTGGTCCACATGACTTTGAGCTGCTGCTACTATGTCTATAACTTTTCTCATGTCCATTCTATAAGCTGATTGATAGTAAAGCATGTTTTCATTAGTTAAAAATGGCATAGGATAAATTGTTGTTGAATCTCCATAAGTTCTAACTTCCACTGGCTCTGTTATTGGCATTATGCTGCTTGTGGCATTTTGCACGTAGCTAATGCTTTGTGTTGGCGCTATTGCTGTTAAATAAGCATTGTATATACCATTTTCTCTTACTTCATCTAATAGTTTTGACCAGTCTTTTATAGTTGGAATATAAATACCTTCAAATAATTCTTTTATTTTATCAGTCTTTGGTAAATAGCTTTCATTATAGTATTTTGATAAAACTTCACTGTCTTTACCTTTTGCATATTCTGATTTTTCAAATCCAACAAAAGTTTCTTTTCTTTTTATTGCTATATTCATAGATGCTTTTATGGCATAAAATCTTATCATGGCAAAGAATACATTACAAAAGTCCACTGCTTCTTCAGAAGTATAAATTATATTCTCTCTAACTAAATATCCATGTAAGTTCATTGCTCCAAGGCCTATGGAATGTGATTTATCATTACCATTTTTCACCGTTGGAACTTGTTTTATATTAGTTTTATCTGAAACAAAAGTTAAGGCTTTTATGGCTGTTTCCACTGTTTTTTCCACATCTTTATTGTCCATAACATTTGCTATATTTAATGATCCTAGGTTACAACTTATATCTTGTCCCCATATGTTGTCTTCTGTATAACCTTTTATGTTTGAAGGTGTTTGATATTGGAATATTTCACAACATAAGTTTGACATTTTTATAAGTCCTAAATTTTTTAACGTATGTTCTTTATTTGCTGTATCTATAAAAACAACATAAGGGTAGCCACTTTCTTGTTGCATCTGTGCTATTTTAGTAAGCATCTGTCTAGGATTTATTTCTTTTTTTCTTATATCCCTATCTTCTACAAGCTTGTCATACCATTCATCCATTTCCATCTCGTCTAAGTGAATTTTATACTTTTTGTATACGCTGTATGGATAAAATGCGTAAGCTTTCTCATTTTTTTCTGCTAATTCCATAAATTTGTTGTGAATTATGGCACCTAAAGATAAAGTAGTTAATCTTATTTTTTCGTCAGCGTTTATTTTTTTTGTATCCATTAACAATTCAAAGTCTGGATGGAATACACTTAAATAAACTGCTCCTGCTCCTTGTCTAGCTCCCATTTGATTAAAGTAACTAAATGATTGCTCAAGCATTTTTGCAACCCCAACAGGGCCTCCAGCTGCTCCCTCAATACCTTTTATAGGATCTCCACTTGCTCTTAGTCTACTTAAATTTAGAGCTACTCCTCCGCCTATTTTAGATAAATGGTTTGCAGAAGATATGGCATAAGAAATTCCCTCTGTACTATCTTCCACTGAAAGTAAGAAACAAGATACCATCTCACCTGCTCTTGCTCTTCCTGCATTTAAAAATGTTGGAGTTGCTGGCTGAAACTCTTGTTTTATTAATTTATCTGCTAAATTTAAAGTTAAATCTTCGTCTCCATCACCTAGGGCTAGTGATACTATTAGAACCTTGTCATCGTATGTTTCTAATATTGTTTTATTATCGTCACTTTTTAGAGCGTAATTTTGATAAAATTTATTAGCACTCATATAAGATTGGAATTTAAAATCACAATTTTTTATATGAATGTAAATTTTTTCTATAAAGTCCATGCTGTATTTATTTATTACTTCTTTGCTATAATAATCATTTTCTATTAAATAATTTAATCTTTCTTCTATGCTTTTGAATTTTTTTAATCTTTTATTTACATATTCATTTAAATAACTTTCTAAAGCTTCTTTGTCTTTTTCTAATTGGTATTTTCCTTCATTGTCTTTTATTATGACTTGGTTGTTAAGTTCTATCCAGTTCATCTCTACCTTCCTTTTATAAGCTTAATTCTATGTATTTTTCAAAGAAAACACACTATATATAGTTATTAATATCATTTTCGATACCACATATAGTATATACACAATTTATTATTACTTTAAACTTTTTTATTAAAAATAAATAATAGAAAAAAAGGTGTATCAAATTTATTGATACACCTTAAGATAATATTATTTTCTGTTTTCTAAGAATTTAACTAAATTGTTTACTGTTGCCATATCATTTCTTTCTAAGTCTGTTGGTTGAAGTGCTATTCCAAGTCTATCTTCTATCTCAACTAAAACTTCTATTATAGCTAATGAATCTAAAAGTTCTGCTTCAAATAAATTCATATCTAAATCATCTCTTATTTCATCACATTCTAATACGTCTTCAAATATACTTATAACTGTTTCTTGCATAATCTATCCTCCTAAAATTTAAGCGAAATGTCCTGAGAAAATTAACAAACCAAAACATGCTATGTGGAATGTTATAACTATTTGTACAATCTCAAACCATTTTTCTTTCTTGTGTTTTTTATAAAACTTTGATTTTTTCTGATATATATCAGTACCTACAAGCACTAGACCTTGGTATAGTCCATAAAGGATATAATACCATGTAAGTCCATGCCAAACTCCCATAATACCCATTGTAATCATCTGAGATACATGAGATGCTGTAGCTCTTTTTTTGAATCTTTTATTTCTAATAAAGCCAATTGTGAATCTAGAAAAAATATAATCACCAAACCATCTTGATAAACTTATATGCCATCTTGTCCAAAACTCTTTCATGTCCTTACTGATGAATGGTTTATTAAAGTTGTCTGGTGCGTGTATTCCAAAAATATAACTAGTACCTACTGCAAACAAACTATATCCTCCAAAGTCAAAGAATAAGTATAAACTGTATGCATACATGTAGCTAATAACATTTACAAAACTTAATTTAGCTGGTATATGGCTCATCCAAAGTATGTTTATTAAAAATGCTATTACAAATTTATATCCAATTCCCATAAATATTTTTTTAATTCCTGGGATTAAATATTCGTTTATATATTCTTCTCTTGGTATTTTTTTCTCCAATTCTTGTTCAAATCTTCTAGATCTGTCTATAGGACCAGAACTTAGTGTTGGGAAAAATAATACAAAATAAAGCATGCTACTAATATTAACTTCTTTTATTGCTCCATCATAAATTTCAATTACCATTTGTATAGTTCTAAAGTTCAAATAAGATATCCCTATAAATCCTATAACTCCTATAGGTGTTAATGGTGAAATTTTATTGATTATTATTGGAAGCATGGAAGAAAATAAAAATAATCTATATATAAGCTTGCTATCTGTTTTCTTTCTTACATATTCATATCCTTTAACTACTATTACTTCCCATATTATAAATCCTATTAAATATGAAAGTCTAACATTTACACCTACAATTAATAATATCATGAAAACTGTTGCTATCATCCCATAATATTTTATATTTTTTTCTCTAAGTCCTAAAACTATTGCAGGTATAACAGTTAATAGTAATATATAAAGATAAAAATAATCTCCATATTGTGAAAAAGTCATTAATTATCCTCCATAAGTTTCTTTCTATCTATTTTTCCATTTACATTTGTTGGAAAGTCTTCTATGATTTTTATAGTTCTTGGTACCATATATGAAGGAATATATTTATTTAACTCTTTTTTTATTGCTATACCCTTTTTCATATTGCTTAGTTCACTATCTTCTTTTAGTTGAACTATTCCTTTTAAGTAGGCAATTTTTTCACCTTTGTATACAGGTATAACTATGGCATTTTTTATATTTTCAACTTTTCTTAAATTACTTTCAATATCTTCTATTTCTATTCTAAATCCATTTAATTTTATTTGAAAATCAACTCTACCACAGTAATATATGTTTCCATTTAACATATATCCTTTATCACCTGTTTTATATGCTCTATGTTTAACATTATCTATTTCATCATAGAAAAATGATTCATTTGTTTTTTCTTCGTTGTTAAAATATCCTTTTGAAACAGAAGGACCTATTATGATAATCTCACCTTTTTCTCCTTCTTTTACTTCATCTCCATTGTCATCTACTATTTTTATTTTGCAGTTTGACATAGGATATCCAACAGGAAGACTTTTCTCATCATTTATTAATTCATAAGACATGTCATTTACACTAACGCCAACTGTAGCTTCTGTTGGCCCATATCCATTTATAACTCTTGTATTTGGGAATCTATCTAGTAATTCCTTAGCTAAACTTTTAGGAAGAGTTTCTCCTATAAATATCATTGATTCAAGTTTAGGTAACATGTTACTATCAAAATCTTTTTCTGTTGCACAAACTCCTGCAAAAGATGGTGTAGAAACCCAAACAGCCATATTTGATCTTTCTAATTGGCTGAATAATTCTTTGTAATCAGCTAGTACTTTCTTTGATAGAGAGAATAAAGTTGCTCCATGTACTAGTGCTGGATATATGGAAGTTACTGATAAGTCAAAAGAGTATGCTGCTTGATTCATAACTACCTTTTCGCTTCCATCAATTTTTAAATAAGGGCTTATCCAATTTACAAAACTGTCTAAGTTATTTGAACTTATTTGTACACCTTTTGGTTTTCCTGTACTTCCTGAAGTAAATAAGATATAGGCATTTTCGTCACCTTTTACCCAGTTTTCTTTTCCTAAAGTTTTATTTTCATATTTTTTTATTATTTCTTTTAATTTATCTTCGTTTATTACATTTAAATCTCCAAAGTCTGTTTCTTCACTAAAGTTAAATAATACCTTTGGTGAAACTTCTTTTGTTATATCAAATACTCTGTCCATTGGTAAGCTTATATCTAGTGGAACATAGGCTCTACCAGATTTTAAAGCTCCTATCATACATGGCATTATCATATTTTCTTTGTTTCCATATATAACTATAGGTGTATTTTCTTCTTTGTATATATCTTTTAAGTATAGAGCAATTGCTTCTGAATACTTTTCTAAATCATTATACGTAAGTTTTTCATCATTGCATATTAATGCAATTCTATCTGTAGTTGAATATTTTTTTATTCCTTCTATAATTTTCATGTGAAATCTCCCTTTTATTAGAACTCATTATATATAAATGGTAAGTCTTTAAATGAAGTAAATGTGAATACTAATATAGCTGCAACTATTATTATAGTAAATGTAGCACTCATCATTAAGTACTTATTTTTGGTCAAATTCTTTATATAATTTCTCACAAACATCCACCCAACCTTTCGTTCCAAGATGCATTACATCTCGTAAGTAGTACTTTTCATTTTCTTTATCTCTTAGGTCCATAACTTTAAAGCCTTTTGATTTTGCAATATTTTCAGCTTTATCATAAAACTCATGTCTTTCAGCCTTGGAAATACCAGTAACATTATAAAATTTATCCAAAGCTGGTAACATTATAACAACAGGTTTTATACCTAAATCTCTACAGACATCTAGAGCAAATTGATAGTCATCAAACTCTTTTGATTCAAGAAGATTTACATCTTTGTATTTGTTTTTTACTTTGTTTAAATTATCACCAAAGTACCTTTTATAGTAGACTTTATCTATACATAGATCGTTGTCTCCAACTCTTTTTTTAGCATCTTCAATGGCTTTTTCCTTTTCCATTTTCCAATCTATAGTTTTTTTAGGTTCTGGTTTCTTATCTTTTTGTGATGATAAAACTATTAATTTTTTATATAAAGTACCTTTTTCTTTAAGCTTTACTGCAAATTTTCTAATTTCAAAATAAGGTTTTAAAAGTACTTTTTCTACATCTGATACAAAAGAATCAGAAGTATATAGTTTAGCATAAACAGCCTCCGATTTGTATTCATCTGCATTTGCTAATAATTCACTTGATCTATTGGCAAATTTATCTTTGTTTTCCTTCGATATTTTGGGATTACTTAAAAACTCATAAAATTGAGTTGGTGAAAATCTAGTTTGATAATGATGAGGTGTAACGCCGTTTTTATCCATAAACCACTGCATAGAAATTAATAAGACAACTTTCTTGTCTTTTACTTCTGGATCAAAACTTCCTAATGATGCAGCATCCTGTAAACTTTGAGTATATGCCCTTCCTATTGGTATTACACTATTCTTGCTTCTCATAGGGTTAAAATAGTAAGTTGGATGTTGCTTTGTTCGATGACCTAATTCTGATGAGCCTAACATCATAATATTATTTTTTTCTAAAAAATAATTATTGGCAATTGTTCCTTTATCCTTTACATCGCTTCTTTCATCATTTATTATTGATGTTAAATCTTTTTCCTTAAGCATATAATCTATTTCCTTATCAAGGAATTTATTTAATCCACACAAAAATATACCACCGATTATTAATGGTACAATCAAATAACTTAATTTCTTCATATTTAATCTTTAATCTCCTCTAAAAAATTGCTAAAAAACCTTCGCTTCGTCCCCATTATTATATCTTATTTCAAGTTTTAATATAACTAAGTGTAAATATCTTGTCAATAAAATGGAGATGATTTTCATATTACATTTTCGTAACAATATCAATAAAACTTTTTTGTAATCATTGCAGTGACTATATTTCATTCTGTTTTCCACAGGTTTCAATTTTCTTTATAAAAAGCCGGAATTTTTTACTTTTGTAACATAATTTACTTATAAAAAAAGAGCGCATATAGTCAAATATATTCGCTCTTTTTTTCATTATTTTATTTAATATGTTTTATAAACTATATAGAACAATATCCTACTATTTTATAGTCTGCTGGAATTTTATAATCTTTATTTAAACTTCCCACATACCATTTTAAATCAAACATTGTTGTATCTATTATTAAGCTAAAATAAAGCATTGCTATTCCTGTATCTATACTACCTTCATAATCACTACTAAAATCATCTGTTTTAACTGCTAATATAACTTTTCCACCGTCAATAATAAATCTCCATGGTTGTCTATTAAGACTTGAAGGTGCCATTCTAGCATAAGAAAATGCATCAAGTAGATATCTTTCTTCTAATTCAGTAACATTTGCATTATTTCCCCACTCATCCATGAATACGATTTCTTCCACACCTAATCTGTCTGAAGTGCTTTTATTTTTACTCTTACTATCATCTTCATATCCTAAAGCAATTATAGCTGTAACTTCTTTATCACTTGAAATATTTAGTCTTTCTTTTATTGATTTACTATCTTTAAAAGTTATCCAACAAGAATCTATTCCAAGATCTCTGGCTTTTAATATTAATCTTTCTCCAATATATCCACTATTTTCTATATATCCTTCTTTCACATCTGAAAGTATTAAAATGTAGTTTGGCGCTTGAATTAAAAATCCGTTATATCCTGCCAACTCATTTATCTTTTCATAACAATCTTTAAAGTCATACATTTTCATTTCAACTTGTATTTCAGGAAGTAATTTTTTAGAACTATTTATATAGTCTTCTATCTCCTTAAAATATTTTGTATCAATAGTTGTATCTTTAAAATCTCTTACTGATTTTCTATTTAATATAAGCTTTTTGTAATCCATAATATATTCCCCCATCTTAAATTATTATTTGTTACATATATACCCAGATTATATCATTAAAAACAATTAATGTTTATTAAACTATATGACATGCTGCAAAATGTTCTTCTTGTAGATTTTTTAGTCTTGGAGTATTGTCTTTGCACAATTCTAATCTAAATGGACATCTTTCATAAAACTTGCATCCATTGAAAGTTTTATCCGTTTCCATATCCATTTCATCAAATTCTTCCATATAATATTTATCATCTTCAAAAATAGCAAAATTTGAATATAATAATAACTTAGTATAGGGGTGATTAGCATTATTAATAATTTGGTCTCTACTTCCTGTTTCTACTATTTCGCCTTCATACATTACATATATTTTGTCACAGAAGTTTTGTACCAAAGCTAAATCATGCGATATAAATAAAAAACTTATATTTGTTTTTTTCTGTAAATATGTTAAAAGATTTATAATCTGACCTTGAATAGATACGTCTAAGGCACTTGTTGCCTCGTCACATACTAAAAGTTTTGGCTTTATTAATAATGCCCTAGCAATAGCTGCCCTTTGACATTCTCCTCCACTTACTTCTTTTGGATATCTGTAGTAATAGTCTTTACTTAAGCCCACTTGTTCAAGTAAATCAATTACTTCTTTTTTAACTTCCTTCTTATTATATCCAAAATTTATTTTTATCTCACCAATGGAGTTTCCAAGTTTTATTCTAGGATTAAAAGAATCCATAGGATCTTGGAAAATCATTTGAATTTGTTTATATAATTCTTTTTCATTTCTTGAATTAAATTCTTTAATATTTAAATTATTTATAAATATATTTCCTTCGCTACTTTTTTCAAGATTAGTTATAATTTTTGCTACAGTACTTTTCCCACATCCTGACTCTCCAACTAAGCCTACACATTGTCTTTCTTTAATTTCTAAGTCAAAATTGTTCACAGCTACAAATTCCTTTTTGTCTTTTATAAATGTTTTTTTTAATTTTTCAACCTTTAATACATTCACTATATTATAATCTCCTCCTGAGTTACTTCTTTATATAAATGACAATTTACTATAGAGTTCTCATAATTAACTGCTAATGGTACTTCTGTCAAACATTTACTTATACTTTTATCACATCTACTAGCAAAAGCACATCCTTTTTTATTTTCTCCAAAGATCGGTGATTTCCCAGGTATACCATATAATTCATCCTTTTTCATATTTGGTGTAGATTTAATCAGCATTTGTGTATAAGGGTGAAGTGGTCTATGTATAACATCTTTTTTACTTCCATATTCTATAATATTTCCACCATACATTACGGCAACTTTATCTACCATGTGAGAAACTACCCCCATATTATGGCTAATTATAATTATACTTGTGTTAAATTCATCTCTAAGTGTCATTAAAGTCTTTACAACTTGTGCCTGTGCAGTAACATCAAGAGCGCTTGTAGGCTCATCTGCTAAAATTATGGATGGTTTACTTAACATGGCAAGAGCAATTCCCACCCTTTGATTCATCCCTCCTGATAATTCAAAGGGATAACTTTTTAATATTCTGCTTACATCTTTTAAATGAATTTTAGAAAATATTTCATTGATGTTTTTTCTTATTTCTTCTTTACTTATGTTGTCATGGGCCTTTGCAGTTTCTATAAACTGTTTTTCGATGGTTCTAATTGGACATAAAGATGTCCCACTATTTTGAAATATCATTGATATTTCTTTTCCTCTTATTTGACGTAATTCTTCTTTTGATAAATTTACTAAGTCCATATTTTTATAATAAATACTTCCTTTTTCAATTTTTCCATTTAGTGGCAATAAATTTACTAAGGATTTTAATAAGGTGCTTTTTCCACTTCCAGATTCTCCTACAATTCCAAGAATTTCTCCTTTATTAATACTTATATTTATATTGTCTAGTATTTTTGTATTTCCATAGCTTACACATAAATTCTTAGTTTTAAGAATTGTTTTCATAAATATCCCTCTTTTACTCAATATCTAAATTAGAAGTTATTTCATAGTAATCTGATGGATGAGCCTCAAATCCTTTTATATTCTTTTTCATTACTAAAGACATTTTTAAGTGAGATGCATAAGTATATGCACAATCATTTAAAACTTCTTGTTGTATTTTTATTGCTAAATCACTTCTTTTTTTAGCATCAAATTCATTTCTAAGCTCTTTTGTCACTTTCTCAACTTTGTCACTGTGGTAATGTCCACTGTTATAGGCAGAGTTATCAAGTAAGTGAGTAGTTATGTAATATTGAGGATCACCAGTTGGCGCTGTAACAAAAGCACTTGCATAAACGTCATACTCACCTTTTTCAATGTAATCCTTATGGTTTTCAGTAGAGTTAACATCAGCTTTTATACCTATTTCTTTTAAAGTAGACTGAGCTGATTCTGCAAGTAATGGTAATTCCATACGAGAAGGATAAGTTAACCAGCGAATAGTCAAGTTTTTACCATCTTTGTCTACATATCCATCATTGTCACTATCTTTGTAACCAGCTTCCTCTAATAATTTTTTAGCTCCTTCTAAGTCGAAATCATCTCCTTTTACTGATTCATTAGCAAATGAGAAGTTTGAAGGAAATACACCTACTGCTGGTGTACCATTGCCACTTAATAATGTTTTAGTAAAGTCTTCTTTATTTATAGATTTTGCAATGGCTTGTCTTACTTTTTTATTTTGTAAATCTTTATTTTCATAGTTATATGCTATTTGATAAACTCTTGAAGTATTTTTAGAGCTTATTTTATAATCATCATTTTTTTTAAATAAATCTAAACTTGCATAAGGTAGTCCTTGAGTTGCATCTATTTCTCCATTTTGTAGAGCCATTGTCATTGTATCACCGTCAGTAAAACTTTTAACAACTACTTTATCAACTTTAGGCTTACCACCCCAGTAATTTTCATTTTTGTCCAAGTCTATTTCTTCTCCTGATACAGATTTAGCTATAAATGGACCTGTTCCTATACATGTATCTCCCTTTTCATCCCAGTCAGACACATCAATTACTCCTCCATATGGATCTGAAAAGTAATTTAGTAAAGTAGTTACTTTGTTTTTTGATTTAATTGTTATACTTTGTCCATCTGCTTTTATAGATTTTATTGCCAAATCTCCTGGTGCTCTATCGTTAAGCTTTATTAAACTTTCAAAACATGCTTTTACAGAATCTCCTGTCATTTTATTTCCATTTGAAAATTTAACATCGTCCCTTAAATTTATTTTCATAGTGTAATCATCTACTATTTTATAATCAGTAGCAAGCCATGGCTCAAGTTCCATATTTTCATTAAATTTGAATAATGTTTCTGTCACACCATATCTTATAGCTGGCCATCCTGAATATCCTTTATGAGGATTTATTCCTGCCTCTGATGAATTATAGGCAGTTGTTCCATATGTAAATGTTTTACTTGACTTACTACCTTCACCTTCATTTGAGCTGGAGCTACAGCCAACTAAAAGTCCTGTACTTAGTACTCCTACTAAAACTAGGCTAATAATTTTTTTATTAATCTTCATTTTTATTCCCCCTGTATATTATTTATTGTTGCTTACATCTAAATAATCTCTAACTGTATCACCTAGTAAATTAAAAATAATTACTGTAATAAATATTGCAAATCCTGGAGCGAATATTACCCAAGGAGATGATTGAATCATACTTCTGCCATTACTCATCATGGATCCCCATTCAGCAGTAGGTGGCATGGCACCTAGACCTAAAAATGATAGCCCAGCAAGTTCCATCATCATAACTCCAATATCCAAAGTGGCCGTTACTATTATTGGTCCCAATATATTTGGGAAAATATGCTTAAATATTATTTTCATATGTGAACATCCACTTAATTTTGCTGCTTGAATATAGGTGCTGTTTTTTATTGTTAAAACATTACCTCTCGCAAGACGTGAAAACTTTGGCCAAGATATAAGTGCCAGTGAAATAACTGCATTAACAATTCCCCCACCAAGAACACCTGCCACTGCTATGGCAAATACCATTCCTGGAAAGGCTAAGAAAACGTCTGAAATTCTCATAATAACTTCATCTATTTTTCCACCAACATACCCACAAATAGATCCAACTATGGTACCAAATGTAGCTATAATTGCTACTAATCCTAAAGCTGAAAACATAGTTGTTTTTGATCCAACCACAACTCTAGAAAATAAACATCTGCCGTATCTATCTGTCCCAAATATAAACTCTTTACTTGGAGAACTTAAAGCATTTGATAAATCCTGAGCATAAGGATCGTGTGGCACAATATACTGTCCAAACAATGCAATCAAAAGTAATACAGCTACTATTACTAATAGAATATATAGTTTTATCTTTGTTTTATTTTTTTTTATACTATTTAAATTATCTAAAGTGTTATTAATTAGATTACTTCTTTTTATATTTTGTTTACCTATTGATTTTTCCATGGAATCACCATACATCCTTACCTATTCTAATTCTTGGATCTAAGTAATTGTATAGTATATCTGTTATAAGATTTATAACTACAAAAATTACTGCCATCCATATGACATATGCTTGTATAATTGGATAGTCCATCATCTTAATTGCATCAACTGCTAGTTTCCCCACGCCATCCCACATAAATATGGACTCAACTATGGCAGTTCCTCCCAAAAGTGAACCTATGGATAATCCAAGTAAAGTTACTACAGTTAATAATGCAACTTTTAAAATGTTAACATATAGTATATGATTTTCTTTTATTCCTCTAGATCTTAAACCTAGTACATAGTCCTTGCTTAATTCTTCTAATACTGTAGCCCTTATTTGCCTTGTATATTTTGCTGACATGGCTGTTGAAAGTGTTAGTGTTGGTAATATTAAACTTTGTAAGCCATTGTTTCCCATTACTGGAAGTAAATTTAATTTTAAGGAAAAGATATAAATTAATATTAATGAAAGAAAAAATCCAGGAAGTGAATTTCCAATAAAGCTTAAAAACCTTATTATATAGTCTGTTAATTTATTTTGTTTTACTGCTGATAATATTCCTAAAGGAACTGATATAATAAGTGTCACTAAAATAGAACTTATTGTAAGAGCTATTGTATTTGGTAATCTTTTCATAAATTCTGTAAATACAGGTTTCTTCATTACATAAGATACTCCCATATCACCTTTAAGTACATTACCTAACCAAGTTATATATTGAACTAAAAATGGCTTATCTAAGCCAAGATCTTTTCTCATTTCTTCCTTAACTTCTTCTGATGCAACATTACCTGCATCTTGATATAATAAATCTACAGCATCAGTTTTTGAAGTTTGCATTAATGCAAAGGATAATAATGTAATTCCTATTAATATGGGTATAAGTTGAAGAAGTCTTCTGACAATATATTTTCTAATATATACCACCCCCAAATTTATTTTGCTACCACCATAAATAGTGGTCTTGATTTTTGTTCAACTTTTTGTTTTTCATCCCACACATATCTTCCCATATCTTCTTCCACTTCAATAACATTGTATCCACATTCTTTAAGTGCTTTTACATCCCAAGCTGGTCTTACTTTATTTGATAAAACTAGTTTTCTGGCTATATTTTCTAAATGTTCAATTTCAGGCGTAACTTTATATTTGTCATTGAATAGGATTTCCATTTTTCTTATATCTTCTTCTACTAATTTTTTTTGCTTCTCATCAAACAAATGCAAATATTGATTGGCATCAAAATATACAACATGGCCATCATCACTTAATAGTCTCTTCCATTCTTTTAGAGCTTCTTTAGGATATTCTAAGTTCCAAAGAACATTCCTGGATATTATAAAATCAAAAGTCTTTTCTTCAAAAGGTAGGTTTATACCATCCACTTGCACAAAATTTATATTCACATCATATTGTCTGGCATTTTCCTTTGCATTTTCTATCATTTCATGACTAACATCTACTGCAGTAACTTCATGGCCAGCTAATGACATTAAAATAGAGAAAAATCCAGGACCTGCACCCACATCAAGGACCTTTAATTTTTCTTTTTTGGGAGCATTATTTAATAATATTTTTAACCAAGCATCTCTTTTAAAGTTGTTTAACTCTTCTATATTGCTTTTTGAGTATGATGGTGCTCTATAATTCCAATATTTTTGCAAACCACTTACAATTTCATCCACATTAGATTTTTCATTTAACATATTAAATACCTCCTATTATTTAGTTCCTACTATACTCTTTCTTATAATCTTTAATAGACTTTTCAACTTTTTCTTTTACATAATCATCAAAAAATGACAAATACCAGTTGGCATCAAAGATAATTAATTTTCCACCTGGTTTTAATACTCTTTTCCATTCTTTATAAGCTTTTTGTGGATTATACAAAGTCCATGTTACATTTCTACTTACAATTAAATCAAAATAATTGTCTTCAAATTCAAGAATGTGATTATCCATGATATTAAATTCACAATCATCTTCGCAATTTTCTTTGATAATAATATTCATATCTCATCTCCCTTATTTTTTCAAAATAAAAACTCTATTGCCATATAGGTATACAAATTTATACCTTCATGGCAATAGAGTTTGGGTTTTATTCTATTTCAATAGAATTTATTATGACAAACATTATTAAATTTTATGTTTAACATAATAGTAGTTATTTTTACATTATATGTCAATAATAATTATTTTATTTATAGTTGTATGTAATCAATTTTTTCATTTTTATAAATGTAAGAATAAATAATATTAATGTAATCAATATAAGATTTGTCATATACTACCTTATTGTTTTTTCTTAATTTAAACTCTTCAATTTTATTTTTAATTTCACTTTTCATTTCTTTCTCAAAGACTTCTATATTAATAATCTGTGAATACTCCACTTTTGCATTGTTAATAAAATACAGTTTGTAATTATTTCCATTCATTTTCATCCAAAGTACAAATTTACTGTTATTTTTAAACAAATTAAAGGTGTTTTCTTTTTCACTTATACTTTTGAGTAAGTCCATGTTACTTTTTATTTCCATGGCCTTTTCAAAGTTTAGTAAAGATGATTGAGTTCTCATTTCATTTTTCAACTCTTTTATAAAATCATCTTTGCCTTCAAAGGTGTTCACTAAAATTTTGTAAACCTCTTCATATATTTCCTTAGTGTTTACTCTACAAGGTCCTATGCATTTTTCAATATTATATCTAATGCATTTTGTTTTTGTATTGCAAGTTGGAAGTTTAAAGTAATTCAGTAAAAAATCTCTTAGTGTAAAAAGTCTTTTATTCATGGAAAATGGTCCTAAGTAAGTGCTATCATCATCTTTCTCATCCACAATATCAATTAAATTAAGGCTATTAGTATTTAACTTTATGTATTTATATTTTTCATAATTATTCATTAAAGTGTTGTACATGGGCCTTATATTATGGATATAGTCACATTCTAACAAAAGAGCATCTAGCTCTGTATCTGTAGTAATGTAGTCTATATCCTTTATGGATTTTACCATTCTCTCAATTTTTCTAGATCTATTAAGGTTATCCCTAAAATAACTTTTTACACGACTTTTTAAATTTATGGATTTTCCCACATAAATTATATTGTTATAAGAATCTTTCATTATGTAAATACCAGGGCATTCAGGCATTTTATTTATTTTGTCTTTTAAATTCATTAGTCTTTTCCTTTTGATATTTAGTTTATATTTTTAATTAAAATTTTTCATAATGAACTTTATCAAAATTTAAATGACTATCATCATAAGGTTTCTTTTCTTCGTCCTTATGTCCAATGGCTACAATGGATAAAACCCCGTATTTTTCTGGAATATTAAGAACTTTTCTTACAGCTTCCTCAGAATCTTTTTCTAAGGATTCTCTTTTTCTCATTTGAATCCAAGTAGACCCTAGTCCTAATTTTTCAACCTCTAATTGAATCAAAATAGAAACTATAGAAGCATCTTCAACCCAAACATCGCTTAGCTCACTATCAGCTATAACAGCAATTACAAGTGGTGCAGTTTTTAATGGTAAAGTCCCATGTTTTTTGCAAGTTTCTAATTGTAAAATTGTTTGTTTATCTTCTACAACTATCATCTCCACTGGATTTTTCCCCATAGATGATGGTGCAAATAACCCAACCTTTAATATTTTATTTAAATCTTCTTTTGATATTTTTTCATTTGTAAACTTTCTTATGCTTCTTCTATTTTTTAATATTTCTAACATAAATTTCCCTCCATAATCTAATATTTTTTGCTTCTATTATATATAGTAAGTTTTAATAGTTTACTTTTGTTCTTATTATATGTGAATTAAATGTGTCATTATTTTCAAGCTTAATATTTAATTTATCCCTATTTTTTATTATAGCTGCATCACCATCTTTTAAAAATTCACTTTCATCATTTATACTTATATTTATTTTCCCTTTTACAATATAAAAAACTTCTGTCAAGTTGTCGTATTTATAATTGTTGTCATAATCAATAGTTATTTCATTTTCCAAATTTATATGTTCTATTATACCATCAGTATTTTTATTTAACATTAAATTAAAATCAGTTACTTTTCCATAGCTTTTAGTATTCCAATCACCATAAAAAGTGTCTTGGTCAAACTTTTCAAGAGTAATTTCATGATGGTTTTCATGGACTAATTTAAGTTTTCCATCTAATATCATAATTTTTCTTTTTATATTTGATAGTTTAGTAAAAGTAGACTCTTCTAAATCAACTTTTGCTGAGCTTATTCTAAATTTAAAATTTCTATTTTCATAAAGTTCATTTTCTGGATAAATATAAAGCTGAGTAGTCGTTCCCCCTGACCACTTACTTGTTGAAAGTTCCTCTTTTTTTATAATTTTAATATGACTCATAATATTCCCCCTTTCATCTAGTGAATAATATAATTTACATGAAATAGATTAATTTATTAATTGCAATTAGTATAGTTGTTCAAATTCTATATCATTTAGTATTTCATTTAATTTTTCTCTTGCATTTTCAATGTCAATTTTATCTTGCTTATCAAGAATACTTCCAAATTCTATTAATGCTGAGTTAATTATTTCCCTATATTCACCTGTACTTTCTTCGTACATTCTTTCTCCCCTAGAAAGTACTTCTTTATTTTTTTCATTTTCCCTAGGATGAATTTTTAAATAGCTTAATTCTTCAAATCTTGCATTAGCTTCTTCCTCGCTGATTTTTTCCTCTTGTTTTTGTATTATAACTCTTTTCTTTTCTCCGCTGGAGTTTACTTTTACTATTACTTCTAGAAGAGAGTTTATATCATAAGTATATGTCACATCTATAGATTCTCCACCAGCTTTTCTTCTAGGCACATTTACAGTTATTTGTCCCAGCTTTAGATTATTTTTTACTAATCTACTTTCTCCTTGAATTATTTCCACCACAACTTTACTTTGGTTGTCGTGTGCAGTATAAAAAGTTTCTGTTCTACTTACAGGAATAGTTGTATTTCTTTCAATTATTGGACAGAAATATGTTTCATTGTATCTATGATTTGATGAGTCAATTACGACTTCCGTTCCAAGAGAGAAAGGACATACATCTGTAAGTATTACTTCTTTTATTGATTTATTTCTTTCTTTCATAGCTCCTTGCAAAGATGCTCCCATTGCTACAGCTTCATCTGGATTTATACTTGTATTAGGTAATCTGCCAAATATTTTACCTACAAATTTTCTTATAATAGGAAGTTTTGTTGCACCTCCTATTAATATGATTTCATCTATTTGATTTAATTTTATTTTTGCATCTTTTAAGCTTTTTTCTATAGGTTTTTTTAGCTTAGATAAAATAAGTTCACAAGATTTTTCATAGTCGTCTATATTTATACTTGTTTCATAAATTTCACCTTCTACGTTGCATCTTATTTGAACAACTTTTCTAGAGCTAAATTCTATCTTACCTTTTTCACATTGCTTTTTTATATGAGATTTGCTTTTTTTGCTTAAATCTTCTTCTTTTAATCTAACTTGGTCTAAAAACATTCTATAAAGTATATCTGTGAAATCTTCTCCACCTATAAAATTATCTCCTGCTACTGCTCTTACCTCCATTATACTTCCATACATCTCAAGTATAGATATATCAAATGTGCCTCCCCCTAAATCAAATACTAAAAATCTAGTATTATTATCTCTTTTATCTATACCATAAGCAATTGCCGCTGCAGTAGGTTCACTTATGATTCGCTCAACTTTTAAACCTGCTAGTTCACCTGCTTTTTTAGTTGCTTTTCTTTGTTCATCGTTAAAATAAGCTGGAACACTTATTATTGCTTCTTCTACACTTTTTCCTAAGTAAAATTCTACGTCTTCTTTTATGTATTTTAGAACAAAGGAAGATAGTTCTTCTGCTTTAAATTTTTTATCTCCTAATATAAATTCCTTATTTGTACCCATGTTTCTTTTAAACACACCTACACTTAAGTGAGGATATAGTATTTTTCTCTCTTTTGCTATCTTTCCTACATATATATTATTATCTTCATCTAAACTTACTACAGAAGGAGTTAAATTGTCTCCAAGTCTATTTGGTATTATTTTTGTTTCTCCTTCATTGAAGTAACAAGCTAAACTATTTGTTGTTCCCAAATCTATTCCTATTATCATTTTCTCACCTCTTAACAGCCTAATATTTCACCAAAACCGATTATATCCTCATCAGATGGATCTATTTTTCTTCCTTCTTCTAAGTACTCTTTAGCTTTATCTGTATTTTCATTTAAATGCTCCAAGTATATCAATCCTGCAATTGCATCAGTACATTTACTCTTACTGCAATACATGCATATAGGTGAATTTAATGCTTTTTTTAGATATTTTTCAGCTTTTTCAAAATCTCCTAAAATTGCATAAGCATCTCCTGCATATTTATAATTCATAGGAAGTTCATCCTTTTTATCATCTAAATCTTCTTCTATTAATTTTAATACTGTTTTGGCATATTCAAATGCTTTTTCCTCACAACCTAAGTCTTTATATACTCTTGCTGCATGAATATATGCATTTATATCAGGTTCTTCTCCATCTTCTTCAACCTCTACTTCATTTATACCTATACCTTTTTCCATGGACATTATTGCTTTATCTAAATTATTCATATAATAATAAAGCCTACCCTTATCCCTGTTTATTTGACTATCACCTAATGAAATTATTAGTGAAAAATACTTCTTTGCTTCTGACAGTCTATTAGATTGCCAAAGCATCATTGCCATTCTATATCTATACTCAGTGCTGAATTTTGGTATATTTTTTATTTTTAAATATTTCTTTAAATACTCTTCACCCTTTTTGAAATCTCCAATTTCCATACATACATTGTAAATTTCAAATAAATTGTCTTCGTCTTCACTTTGCTCATAATCTTCTTCATAACATTTAATGGCCTCTTTGTACATTTTCAACTTTCGATATACTGTTGCTATTCTATAACTTAGATATTTAAGCTCCTTGATTTCATTTCTGTCTTCAATAGCTTTTGCTTTTAGGTAATATTTTAGTGCTTCTTCAGGTTTATCTAGCATATTATAATATATTCCCAAATCGTCATAGACCCTTGGACTTTCTGGCATTACTCTTTCTAAGTAAGTTAAATCTTCATATACACTGTCAAAATTATATAAATCCATATTTAAAGTTATTCTATCAAAATAGTCTTCATCGTCATATTCTAGTTCTATTTGTTTAGTATAATACTCTAAAGCCTTGTCCAAATCTCCTTTTAACCTATGAATATCACCTAATTTAGTCTTTGAGTATGAATTTCCTTCATCTATGGTATCTAACTCTTCATATATCTTTTGTGCTTCATCTAGTTTATCAACTTCTATTAAATACCAGCCTTTATAATACATCAACTCCATATTTTTCCTGTTATACTCTAGTCCCTTATTTGCCAGCCTTATTATGTCTTCTGGTGTTTTTTCTTTGTAAGTACATTTTATATAATATAAATAAACTTCTTCTTCAAACTCCAGACCTATATCTTTATTTGACTCAATTTTTTCTATTATATTTTCAAAAATTTCTTTGGCACTTTCTATGTCATCTTTACAATATGCCATAAGCCCTTTTATAAAATTAATACTTTCAGATTCTACTTCTTCTTTTTCTAGAAAATCTAATATTTCCATTGCATCATCTATTTCTTCCACTTCAATTAATATTCTAGCTTTTTGAACATAAGGGAATATTTGATATTTATATATCTCCAACATTTCTTCACATACTTCAAAAGATCTAGTAAAATCACCCATATCATATAATGCTCTTGCTTTTATCCTTTGTATTACTTGATTTTCAGGATTTAATTTTATTATTTCATCACTAAAATCTACAACTTCTTTAAGCTTTCTTTGCATATAAAGTATTTTTATTTTCCACTCTAGATTATTTATATCAGTAGGAAGAATTTCTAAAGACTTATTAATATATTTCAATGCTTCATCCATTTCTTTTTTATTTATATAAATAAGTGATTTTGATTTATAAACTCCACTTAAACATTTATATCTTCTATTTAAATCTGTAATTTCTATTTCTTTATTATTTTCTATGGATTTCTCCCATTTTTCTAAGTAGTTAAAACTTTTAAGACCCTTATTCAAGTTACTGTGAACTTTTGTCATCAATGCATAATACCCACATTCTGTAGATTTATCTACCTCTATGGAATTTAATAATTTTAATGCATTATCAAAATCATTATTTTCATTATAAGCCCATGCTATTTCAATTATTTCACTTTTATTATAATTTTTATTTGGATTTTCTTCATAAGTACTTATTATTTTCTCGTTTATATTGTCTAAAATATCATCTATATAATAATCTGAATATCCTTTATAAAATAAGCCATATATTAAGGCTTTTGAATCTAATAGCCTATCTTCACTTTGATATATAGAAGTTAACCATTCTATTGCTATAGAGTTTCTAGGATCCTTGTTTAAGACTTCATAAAAACATTCTTTTGCTTCATCAAGCTTTTCTTGTTTTGTAAAAATCATTGCTTTAATTAGCTTGGTTTCTACTACTTCATCGTATTTTGAATCTATGTTTTCAATAAAATCCAAAGCTTTTTCATATTCTTCCATAGAATAGTAAATTTGAGCTTTTTTCTTATCAAGTTCTGGATGATAAATATTTAAATTATCTATTTTCTTAATTGATTCTATGGCTTTGTCGTATTCATTTTCCATATAAAAATCATTTAATTCATAAAACATATTTAAAAATTCATCGTAATTTAATTCTTCATTTATATCAAATAAAGAATATAAAGGATATTCATCATTAGTTATTCTATATAAAATTATATTATCTATAAAAGGTCTTGGGTAGTTTTCATATAATTCATCTAAATTCCCAGTAAAATCAAACTCTTCATTTAAAAACCTCATAAGTTTGCCTGATATGTAATAATTATCCATAAGAAATTCTAAAAAAGCATCTCTAGATTCTAATTTAGTATCTAACCCTTGGCATACATCATCTTTTAAAAGCTGTCCCCATTTATTAAGATCATTTCTTGTTTTAAAATTGTTGTACACTAATTGAACCTTTTCCATCCATAAATCTATTTCATTTTTATTTAAGTTATCGTTTTCATTTGAATTACTAGTTTCATCTTTTAAGTCTGCATACTCTAAAGCTTCCTCATAAGCTTGTCTTAACTGCATAAATTCTTCTGGTTTATCTTCTGGATTTGTGTTTTGTAATTTTGATAAATAAGCCCTTTTTATAATATCTTTTTCTTTTGTTATGTTCAAATCTAATATTTTAAATATATCCATAAATTTACCCTCACATATTGTACTTTATTGTCTTTTGAAAAATATTATAGCATATAAAGTACCTTTTTCTGTTATTTATAATTATTACAAAATAAAAAAATACTGAAATATAATTTTATATTTCAGTACAAATGAGTAAGATCCTAAAGTTTTATTTTTTTCTTATAATTTTAAATGATGATACTTCATCCTTAATGGCTTTTACTGTTTGGATTTTATCTATATAGGAAGTTATTAAGATACCATCCATGTCCTCAACTTCTTTTATTATATAAGTAACATCTTCTGGCTCTAATATAGGTCCTCCACAGCAAAAAACCATTATATCTGGATTAACTTCTTTCCCCGCTTTAATTATAGCTTTTATTTTTTCTACACACTCTTCTAAAGTAAGAGTTGTTTTTACCCCTATTGTTCCTTTTGTAGTTAATCCCATATGTGCAATCAATATGTCTGCTCCTGCGTCTGCCATTTCACTTGCTTGCTGTGGATCAAATACAAAGGGAGTTGTCAGCATGTCTAGGTTATGGGCTTTATTTATCATTTCAACTTCTAAGTCATAGCCCATCCCTGTTTCTTCTAAGCTTTGTCTAAAAACACCATCTATTAATCCTACTGTTGGGAAGTTATGAACCCCGCAAAATCCCTGCTCTTTTAATTGTTTTAAAAATATGTCCATTATTCTAAATGGATCTGTGCCACATACACCAGCTAGAACAGGCGTGTTTTGTACAACTGGTAGTATTTCTGCTCCCATCTCTAAAACGATTTGGTTTGCATCTCCATAGGATATTAATCCTGCCAGTTGTCCACGCCCTGCCATTCTATACCTACTTGAGTTATAGATGATAAGCATGTCAGCGCCCCCGGCTTCAATACTTTTAGCTGTAGTACCTGTTCCAGCCCCAACTCCCACTAGTATTTTCCCTTGATTACATCTTCATTAAATTTGTTAATAATTTCTTTTCTTGTCATCTTATTCATTGAATTTTCCTCCAGTTAGTTTTCAAATTTTTATATATAAATTATTAATTATTCTCAAATTTAACCATTTCTGCAATTGTAAAAACTGCAATTTTTGTAGAAGTAAAATCGGATTTATCTACATCCACAATATTTGGCATCATAACAATGTCACTTTTTCCCACGTACTGTGGTGTATTTTCAGATGAAACTGTTGATATCATAAGCTTTGGTACATCAATAGGTAATGCCTTCATTGCAGGTGTTATTAATGAAGTCTCTCTAGGTCCTGCAAAAAAAATAATTCCATTAAATTTCCCTTGCTCATAAAGTTTAGGTATTAAGTTTTCCATTCCCTTTGATAAAACTTCTGTTGTCAATTCTAGGTCTTTTTCTTGAGCAAGAACTTTTATGTTTCATCCTGCTGCTTGTACTACTTCTTCGTTGGAAATATCTGGTTTGAAAGTTGATTTAGATACGCCTGTATGTATTGTATAAGTATTTAGTTCTAAACTTTCAATTAGCTCTTTGGCATATAGATATTCCGTACCCTTAGTATCAAAGGGACCTGCAATTGCAACGGTTTTCATCGATAATTCTCCCCTTCTGATTCATTTTGTCAAATTAGTATAAATTTTGTTATTTTTACTACAAAAATTAACCTTATAACTATACTATTATTTTTCATTTTCTAAGTAAATGTCTTTATGTTCTAACTTTTTGTGTTTATGTTTTATTGGGGAGTATCCTTTATACTTTTTAAACATCTTACTAAACTGAGAATAATCATTATAACCGACTAATGTGGCTACTGTTGATAAAGGTATGTCTTTTTTATTTAGTATATCAACGGCTTTATTAATTCTAAATTTTACTAAATATTCTGTGAAACTACAACCTACTTCTTTTTTAAACAAACTACTTAAATAACTCCTAGACACATGAACTGATTTGGCTAAATCTGAAAATGATATGTCATTCATATAATTTTTATCAACATATTCTTTTAGAAACTCAACATAATCACAGTGATTTTTAATTTTATCTAATTTTTTAGTTATTAAATCGTCTTCATCAACATTTGACGACACTTTGAAACTTCTTATGGTTTTTGTTATAACTTTTTCTAATGGTATTTTATCAAAAGGGGAACCTCCAATATATCCCATTAAGTTTTCATTGCTATACATATATTGAATATCCAGTGGAGTTTTAATAGGTCCACCATAAATCAACTTAATTACATAAGGATTTATCTCATTACATTTATTAAATATTTTTTCCATTTCAAGTTTTACATATTCTAGGGAATACTTCTTTCTGTCTCCTAATAAACCGTCTTCTGTGAATCCTAAATGTACGCATATAGCATCAGCTCCAACCTTTATCATTTGCTTAGCTTGTGTTTCGTCAAACACAAATGCTATAGTAAACAAACCTTTATCATGAGCTTTTTTAATTAAGTCAACTTCTAATGAGTAACTGCATCCTGATTCTTCAAGAGCTTCTCTAAATTTACCATCAATAAGTCCAACTGAAGGATAATTATTTACACCAGAAAAACCATTTTCAATTATTTTATTTAAATATACATCCATATTTTTAGTAGGGTCAGTAGCATTTACTCCAAATATAACAGGTATATCTTTGACTAAGGGTATTATTTCTTTTGATCCAAATTCCATAACCAAATCATTACTATTACAATAAGGTAGAAAACTTGCTAATACTCCTCTTCCCATTTGCCGAAATTTGGCTGAACTAAGGGTTAAAAGAAAGTCTGCACCAGCTTTTTCTGAGTACTTTGCAGTCACGCCAGATCCTGTTGTCACACCAACAATATGGTTTCCTTTATTTATTTGTAACATAAGTTTTTCCAGTATTTCTTCTCTCTTCATAAGTTTTCCCCTTATATCTCTTTTACATTAAATAAAGCTACTAAATAAGTATATCATACACAAATTTAGTAGCTTTATCATTATATATTTGCCATTTCAATTTTTACTACGTCATTAATATTTCTATCAGTTTTATTAGCCATATCCCCATCTATACGGTCATCATTAGAAAGATTTAGGATTATTTCAAAAGTTGTTCCTTTATTTTCTTCACTATAAATTTCAACTTTACCATTATGCATTTTAATTATTTCATCTACTATACAAAGGCCTATTCCACTACCTTCATTCTTTCTAGATAAAATAGAATCTACTTGATAGAATCTATGGAATATTTGCTCTATTTTTTCTTTTGGTATTCCTATTCCATTATCTTTTATACTAATATAAACGAATTTATCGTCATGTTTTATATGGACTTCTATTTTTCCATTTTCATTAGTAAATTTTATAGCATTAGATAGTAAGTTTAAAATAACTCTTTCTATTTTTTCCTTATCTATAGAAGTTATTATTTCTTCTGCATCTGTATCAAATAATATTTCTATGTCTTTCTCATTGGCATAATCAACTGAAGCAAATACTATATCTTCCACCACATAAACTATATTTTCGTTTTTACATCTACATTCATAAAAACCAGAATCAAATTTTGTAATATCTATTAAATTGTTTATGAGTCTTCTTAATCTATTACTATTTTGGTTAATCCTCTCAACTTTATCTAGTATATATTCTTTTTTAACTTCTTCACCTTTATTTACCTTCATTTCTAACAAAGTTGATGCACTACTTATAATGTTTAAAGGTGTTCTTAGTTCATGACTCATATTCACTATAAAATCAGTTTTTAATTGCTCTCTTTCCTTAGCAATATCGTATAACTTTTTATTTTTAATATTATTTTTTCTATGTTTAAACATCATGGTGATTATATATGACATGATAACAAGTAAAAATAGTATAATTAAAAACATTTGCATTCTCTCATTTTTAGTCATTAATAATTCGTGAGGTTTTTTATTAATTATAACAGTTTCTTCTGGAAGGTCTGATGGACTTATATCATACTTATATATTTGATCATAATCCACCATATAATTGGCACCTACTCTATTAATTAATGGTACTGAAGATATGCCTTCTTCTTTGTATATTTTCAAAACCATCTTTCCAAGTGATTTTCCATATTCACTTCCTATGTCAATATATCCACCTATAACGCCTTTACCCATATAGTCTTCTCTACTTGTATATATTGGTATGTGCTTTATTTCTTTTATTCTTCTAATAAATTTATCCGAATTAGCATAATCATAAGTATTTTTGTTTTTAAATACCCCACATATTAATAATGCTTCATTATTTTCATCCATGTCTTTAATTTTACTAATTATTTCATCTTCATATTTAGCTTCTATAAAACTTAAATTTATATGATCATCTAATAAATATCTATTTCTTAATAATTTATCTTTTATATCTTTACAGTAATTAGTATTATCAATTAAAACGTTTATTGTTTTTATTTGTGGCTGAAGACGTGTAATTATTTTTATTAGTTCTATTTTTGATCTACCATCCATAAAACCTGTTATATATTTTTTCTCATCAGGTGTAAGGTTTATTATTTCACTAACACCTGTAGTAACCACTATTTTTTTGTAAAATATACTATTTTTGTTAAGCAAACCTTTCCTAACTAGGCTGAATGCTTCGTCGTCAACTGTAACTACCATATCAAAGTTACTTTCTTTATATTTTGTATTTAATAATTTTTCAAAATCTCTTAAGTATTTTTCATTATTATTATTCCTAATATCTAAGTACTCAGTTTTTATATTAATATTAGGATTATTTTTCATTGACTCTTTAAATCCATCTTTTATACTATTTTCCCATTTATTATCAATATCGTATGAATTTATCAAAAGAATATTGTGTACATCCTTATTGTCTTTTATATCCCCATATATATTGGTAATTGAACTTAGAAATATTATTAATGATATTATTAGCAGCCTATTTATCTTTTTCATATTAATTTTGTGCTCCTATTTGTTAAATTATGATGCATATGTAAATATATTTAATATTTGAATTTGTATAAATAGAATAAATGGTAATAAAATTGTCTCCCTCATTTATTATTTATTGTCTCCTCATGCATTAAATATATTTATAATAATAATTAGACAAAAAATTCAATTTACCTTTTCGACAATTATTATTATATATAAATATTTTATATTACTTTTAGCTTTAACATGACATAGATTGTCAAGTTTTGACTTTCCTAATATCTATAATAAAGAACTTTTACTTAAATTTCAAATAAAAAAAGAGTTATTTCAAAATATCATCTAGAAATAACTCTTTTTTTAAATTTATTTATTATTTAAGTATTCAAGTTGTTTAATAGCTTTTATTATATTATCTTTACTTGTAGCTAAATTAATTCTTATAAATTTATTATATTTGTCTCCACCAAACCAATTTCCGTAATCTACTGCCAACTTGCATTTTTTTTGAATAAGATTAATATAATTTTCATCTTTTACATAAGTATTTAAGTTAATCCATGCTAAATATGTACCTTCTAGAGGAGATATTATAGCTTCAGGAAGTTTCTCACTTAATTCAGACCTTAATAATTTATAGTTTGAACATATTGTTTCTAGTACTTGGTTTAACCATGGCTTTCCACTTGTATATGCTTGCTCATATGCAATATAACCAAATGCATTTCCTTCCACTATATCTATTTTCTTTACATATTCATTAAATTTTTGTCTTATATCATCGTTTGGTATAATGACAAAGGAATTTTGAAGAGATGCTAAGTTAAAGGTTTTTGTTCCTGATGTTAGAGTAACTATCATATCCTTATATTCTTCAAAATTAACAATCGAGTAATGTTTATTGTTTTCTATTATTATATCTTGATGTATTTCATCAGAAATTACTTTTACTTCATACTTCTTGCATATTTCTAAGATCTTATTCAATTCTTCTTTTTTCCATACTCGTCCTATAGGATTATGCGGAGAACAAAGTATAAATAATTTTACATTATTAATCTTTATCTTATTTTCAAAATCAATATAATCTATTTCGTAGTTTCCCCTGTTATAAATCAACTCACTTTTCACTAATTTTCTATTATTATTTTCTATGGCATTGAAAAATGGATAGTATACAGGTGTTAAAACTATTATACTGTCATTCAATCTAGTTAATATTTGTATAATCCAATTAATTGAAGTAACTACACTTGGAGCATAACGAATCCATTTTTTATCTAACTTAACATTATGATTATCTTCTTGCCAATTTATGAATGCCTCTAAATATGAATCATGATCACTATAATATCCGTAAGTTCCTTGACTCACATAGCTTTTTAAAGCATCTTGAATACATTTAGCTGCTTCAAAATCCATATCTGCTACCCATAGTGGTAATAAGTCTTCTTGACCAAACTTTTCTTTTAGCCCGTCCCATTTTTCACAATTAGTATTTTTTCTTTCTTTATAAATTAACCTTTCCATATTATCTCCTAGTAATTTAAATCAAGTTTCATTATTTCAGATTCACATCCATTATGGAATCGATGACAATTTATACAATCTGATTCATAGGGAGCTTCATCTCTAGAAATTATTTCAAATCCTAATTTTTTATAAAATTCAGGTACTTTAGCTGTTAGTAATACTCTTTTACCTTTTCTATCTTTGACTTTTTCTATTACCTTATTAACTAAAATACTACCTAATCCTTTACCTTGATATTCTTTCTTTATGGCTACACATTTTATTATATACTCTCCATTAGTTTCTGTTAGAGTTGCACTCCCCACCATATTATCAACGTCCATCATCTTTAAACACAGTACAATGCCCTCTGGTTTAGGATCATCTATATTAATCTCTAAACCTGCTTCGATGTACATTGGAACTAACGGAAAATACTCTTTAGTTTCTATTATGTTAAATCTCATTTTCACTCCTATACTACTTTAAGCTTTAAAAATTCTTTTGTTCTATCATGTTTAGGACTATTTAAAATTTCTTTAGCATTTCCTTCTTCTACAATAACACCTTTATCCATAAATATAACTCTATCTGCAACTTCTTTTGCAAATTGAATCTCATGGGTAACAATTATCATTGTAAAGTGTTCTTTTGCAAGTTTTTTAATTACATCTAGAACCTCATAAACCCATTCAGGGTCCAAGGCTGATGTTGGTTCATCTAATAATAACAAATCTGGTTTAGTAGCCATTGACCTTGCTATAGCTACCCTTTGTTGCTGACCTCCAGACAAAGTTGCTGGATATTGATTTAATCTATCTGCCATTCCTACTTTTTCCAAATATTCTATTGCTAATTTTTTTGCTTCTTCTTTATTCATTTTTTTTACAGTAATCAAAGATTCAGTAACATTTTGTAGTACTGTTTTATTATTATAAAGATTATAGTTTTGAAAAATCATAGCTGAGTGTTTTCTCAACTCATGGATTTCTTTTTTTGTACAGTGCTCAGCATCTATTGATAAATCACCTATGTTTATTATACCTTTATCTGGTTTATCTAAAAAATTAAGACATCTCAAAAAAGTAGATTTTCCTGTACCGGAAGATCCAATGATAGCTACAACCTCTCCTTTTGAAACTTTCAAATCAATTCCTTTTAAAACTTCTAATCCTTCAAAACTTTTATGTATATTTTTAACTGTTATCATATTTTTCTCCCTAACACATTTACTATTTCTTCTATTTATAACCCATAGACAATTTTTTCTCCAAAAAACTCTCTACACGTTCTAATACGAGAATAATAATCCAATATATTAACATTAAAATCATATAAGACTCAAAATAATTAAATGTTACAGATGCTCTTAAATTTGCAGTTGCTGTAATTTCTATAACTCCTATGGTAAAAGCTACTGATGTTCCTTTTACTATATCTACTAAATTATTAAATAAAGATGGCAATGCCACTCTTGCTGCCTGAGGTAGTATGATTCTAAACATAGCTTGCATTGGCGTCATTCCATGAGCAATCGCAGCTTCTTTTTGTCCTAGTGGAACTGCTAATAAAGCTCCTCTTATTACTTCCTTCATATACGCAGCTGCGTTAAGAGTAAGACCTATAACACATATGGTGAAAGCTGGTATTTCACGTAGTGAAGGAACAAATGATGGTATCCCAAAATATAACAAAAATAATTGAGGTATTAATGGAGTTCCTCTAAAAAAAGATACATACAAATTACAAATAGGTCTTAATATGGGAACTCTAAAATAATCAATTACTGCTATAACAACAGCAAGTATTAAAGCCGCAACAAAAGATAGTACAGTTAATGATAAAGTAACTGGCAACGCTTCTGTAATTGCCTCTATTACTGATATTGAAAAATTAATATCCATATTATATATCTCCTCAACTTAATACTATTTTGCTGGTTTTTTTGATATATCCATTGAAAACCATTTTTGCGATAATTCTTTTAATGTACCATCGTCTTTCATTTCTTTAATTGCTTTTGAAACAACTTTATTAAGTTCTTCCCCTCTTTCAGTTTTTGTGAAAGGATATGCATTTGTTTCTAAAATATTTGTTTTACCAAGTATTTTTAAATTGTCTACTTCTTTTACAGTTAAGTTACAAGAAGTTTCAGCACGTGGCCATAAATCACATCTTCCAAGTGCCACATCTTGTACAGACATACCATCATAATATGTTCTTTTTAATTTAACTCCATATTCTTTATCTATTGCATCAACTATAGTTTCATCACTTGTATTTGTTTCACATGATATTGACATTCCACTTTTTAAATCATCCATGCTTTTTAATTTTTCATTATCTTTAGCAGCTAATAAACAATAAACATTATATGCATATGGTTCTGAGAAGTTGTATTTTTCTTCTCTCTCAGGTGAAATTGATATTTGCTCTCCAACTGAATCTAATCTTCCATCTTGTAGCATTGCCCACATTCCATCCCATTCCATAACTTTATATTCTATTTTATAACCAGTTCTTTTTCCTATTTCATTCCATACATCATAATCATAACCAGTTAACTTACAATCAACCCCTGATTGGATCCATCCAGGAGTTGTTGCTTCACACCCAACCTTAATAACCTTTTCTGATCCCTCGTTGCTATTTTCTTTAGATTTTTCTTTTGAGCTACATCCTACTAACAGTCCTAGCATTGCTATGCTCAACACTAATAATTTTAAAATTCTTTTTTTCATTTTCTAATTCCCCCTCTGTTTTTAAGTCATTTTTTTACAGTTTATTACAAAAATGTATATATTTTTCATTTTTGCCTGCCAATTTAGTATATCTAAGTCAAATACATATTGTCCAATTGATTATATTAATAAATAATTACTATATATTTATTAAATCTATCTTTAATTTCATTATTTAAATAAAATAAAAAAGCCTAAGCTTTTGCCTAGACTTTTTTATTTTATCTAATAAACATCTGATAATTCTAAAGTTATTCTTTCTTTATCTACATCATAATCTGCTAATCCTTCTTCTAGTTTTATATTTGGAATTTCTATTGTAAATTCGCTACCTATATTTTCACTACTTTCAATATGTATATTCCCTTCTAATAAGTCCACTAATGATTTGACTATATTAAGACCTATGCCACTACCTTCATTTTCTCTTTTTATAGTTTTGTCTACTCTAACAAACTTTTCAAAAATACTATCCAGCTTTTCTTTAGGGATACCAATTCCGTTGTCCTTTACTGTTATGTTAACATAATTATCATCAAAACTTAAATTTACAAATATCTCTCCACCACTTGGAGTATATTTAATTGCGTTGGATAGAAGGTTTAACATTATTCTTTCCATATGTTCTGCGTCACATCTAATTATATGCTCTTCTTCATATGTATCAAATATAATTTCAATATTTTTTTGTTGAGCATATGTTACTACAGATAATGTAACATCTTCACATAGCCTAACTATATCATAATTATTGAACTTAGCATCTTTATAATTGGAGTCAAACTTTGTTAAGTCAATTAAATTAGTAATCATTCTAAGCATTCTATAAAAATTTATTTTCAATCCGTCACTATGTTTTTTATATGCTAGTTTAAAATCATTATCTTCCTTTTTTTCCAAATTTAAATCTAATATTTGTATAATTGAATAAAATATATTTAAAGGTGTTTTTAGCTCATGAGAAAGATTTGCAAAGAAATCAGTTTTTAGTTGTTGATAAACTTTCATTTTTTCATTTTCCTCTTTTAATAACTGCATCTCTTTTCTATAAGTAATATTTCTAGAAATAAGGATCCAACCTTCATCATTAATAGGGGTTCCCAGTGTTTCAACCTCAATAATTTTATTATCCTTACATTTAAATTGTAATTCTTCAAATATTCTTTCATCTTTAAAATTATACTTATTATTATTTACTAAGATATTTCTTAATTTTAAACCTATTATCTCATCTTCTTCATATCCTAATAAATTACATGCCTTTTTATTTGCATACTTAATTCTTTGTTTTTTATCTATTATAATTATTAAGTCACCACTTTTTTCAGTTATAACATCAAATAATTTATTTTTTTCTTCTACCTCTTTCTTTAGTTTTATCATTTCCTTGTTATAATCAATTTGAGCAACGTATATTTCACCATACTCTTTACTTACTTGTGTTTTAATATCTAATAACATTTCATTATTGCAACCTTTGGAAATTACACCTCTCCAGCTTTTACTATTCTTTAGTGATTCTTTTATAAGTAATTTATATTTTTGGTCAAAATTTTCGAATCTATTCTTGCAAACATCGCCCAAGTATTCAAATGATTTCATATTGTTTTCCTTAATTGCATATTGTCTTCTGGCTGTTTTATTTGCATAAATTACCTTCCAATCTTTATTTAAAAAGTACATTTCTATATTCTTAGATTGGTTATCTAATATATTATAAAATACATCTAAATCTTGTTTGTCTTTTAATTTATCTTTCATATTTCCATTACTAATAAATAATAATCCTGTACTATATATAATTAACCCAAGATACATTATTATTAAAGCCAAAGTTGCATATTTGTTGTTTTCCATATTACTACTATAGTACATTACTGTTGAAACGTTTTTTACACATCTACTAAGTAAAAAAACTGTCCATAAAACATATAAATAATCCTTTGAAATTTTAAATCTTTTTAAATATATAACTGATACATACAAATAAATTATGTTCGAAAAAAGAAATAGTATTTGTATATCATTATTTTGTATTATATTTTCAACATTAAAAAAACTTAACTCTATAAGTGATAATATAAAACAGATTAATATAACACATGTGGCAAAGGGAACCTTTTTTTTAATAATTTCATTTTTAAATTTTGTGTTGGGTGTTACAGTCATTAATATGAGTATTTTATTAACAATGAATGAATTAAGCAATAAATTTTCGTCTTGAATATTAACCCAAATTGTTTGATTTGCAAAATGTAATAGAAATGATAAAATAAAGCAAATTAAATAGAAGATCATATCTTTATCTTTATTTTTATTTAATTTATAATAGTGTAATGATGAAACTATAGCTACAAAATACATAACTAGAGATATCACTGATGCTAAAGTAACTACATTTTCATTTTTCATATCAATGTTTAATGTTGCGTCATCCATTCCTAAAATCATAAAAAATATTATTAAGATTGCTATATATATAATAAAATTAATAACAGTTGATTTACTTCTTCTTACATTGTAATTCATATATTACCTCCAAATAATTTCTTCATCTCATGTATATATTTTTGCTTTATACAATTAATTTGCTTTTTATATGAATTTTCCTTCAAAAAATATAAATTTGTTAGAATTATCTTAACTTTTTTAGTCTATAAATACAAAAAAGCTCCCAAAAGAGAGCTTTTTGTTTACATAACTAAACAACATGTTCTTTAATAAACTGAATCGCCGACATAACAGATTTATATAACTTTCCGCTTATAAAGTTTTCCTTCATTTTGTTAGATAAAGTCTGAGATTTAAGTGGCATATATTTTAGCAAGAAATAAAGTTCTACAAAGCCAGCTTCCATTTCACTGTAGTTTTGGCAATATACTTCTGTTCCGCTGCTTTGTAGCATTTTTGCATATTTTTCACTTTCATAACTTAAATTATCTTCTTCTCCACAAATTATTATTGTCTTTGGCATACCTTTTAATTCTTCCTGCGAAGCATAAATAGGCGATACAAAAGGATTTTTTAGTTCTGCCACGTCATTTACATATTTATCAGGAGTTATAAAATCCCCACATATATTTTTATTTATGCTTGTAGTTAAATCTAAATAAGGATAATTTAATATTTGTGTTTTTATATAATTAGTGTTGTTAGCTCTATCAAGAAGAGCTGCTGATGTGGCAAAATTAGCACCAATGCTACTTCCAAATATTATTACCTTATTTGTATTAAAATCAAGCTGTGATGCATTCTCCATAAAATAGCAAATCACATCATAAACATCATTTATAGCACATGGAAACTTGCTTTTTCTAAAATTCTTATATGATATAGAAACTACATTACACTCAAACTCACTATGGATCATATGCCAAAATAAATCGTCATAATAATAGTTGTCCGTAGTAAATTCACCACCATAAACTCCAAATATAATAGGTGCGTTTTTTTTCTTTGCTTTGTAATAAGTTACTTCTATTTTATGTCCATTGAGAGGTAGATATATGGGTTTTCCACTTATACATATTGGTTCAGATTTCTTTGCTTTATTATTAGATATTTTTTTTATCTGTTCTTCCATTTCTTCATATACTGGGATTAGTTCTTGTTTCATTTTACTCCTCCTCTACTTCTATCTTTTTTACTGCAAGTTAATTATCTGCTGTATGTGTGTTTAAGTATATTAAACTACATTTACCTTAAATAATCCTTAAATAATTCTTAAGTTTGCATTTCCTTAGAAGTAAAAAGACCATAAAAGTTATTATAGCGTAGGGCTATCTATATACCTTCATGGCCTGCTTTTATGTATGTTTATAGTTTTCAATCAATTATTCTTCATATTAATTAACTTCGATTTTTATTTATAAAACCCTTTTATTTGTTGTTAAATTCATATAAAAATTTCCATCATATGGACAGTATCTTAGTATATAAATTTAATCATTTAAAGAAATACTATACTTAAAAGGAGGTTATTAAATTGAAAAAAATAAAATTTTTACTACTTAGCTTTTTCTTTTTTGTACTTATTTTTCCAGGTAATGCATTTGGTGAATCTTTAGATTTTACATCAAATCATATTGAAATAAAAAATGATGAAGCTCTGACAAATGAACATAGCTATCCTGTGCTTAGAGTTAGAAATAACACAGATATGGATTTAGATGTGACATATAGCTTCTATATAAAGGAGACTGATTCATCTCATTTCCATAATAGCTTTCTTGTTAAAGCAGGTGAAGAAAAAATCTTGAAGGTTCCAGAGCTATCTCATTTAGGTTCTACAAATAAGACTAGAACTATTTGGTTTAACTGGAGTGAGCCAGATGAATTAAAACCACTACAAAATCAAATAGAAACAATACCTTTTAAATCAAAGGACTCTCACGAAACACAACTTGGTTTTAATTATTAAAAATAGAGGGTGTATCTTTTTTGATACACCCTGATTCTTCTTTATTATTTTATATATATTTTTTACTTTAATTGTAATTCCAGTCAAATCCACAATCTTTACAATATCCTTCTTTGTCATTTTTTATATTTAGGTTACTTTTTCCACAAGATGGACATATGCCTTTCTCTATATAATAAATATCTGGTTTTGGAAGAGGTTTATTTTCTTCTTTATCTTTGCTTTCATAGGCTTTTCCATCTGCTACACATTGTGTCCAACCGTTGTCAAAACCTTTAGCATATCCTCTGTCATAATCGTTTTTTATAGATCCGTTCCATTCATTGTCGTTTATTTGAGCTTTATAATAACCATCTTTGTATCCCTGTTTGTAGCCTTTGTCATATTCACTTTCTTCCTTTTTATTTGAAGTATCGCTTGTCTCTGTTTTTTTATTGTCACTTTCAGTATCTTTTTCTTCTTTTTTGATTTCTGGTTTTTGGCTTAGCCATTTTGTTTCTTTTCCACAATCTTTACAGTATTTGCTTTCTTCTTTTGATTCAGCTGCACATTCACTGCAATAGACTGTTTTTTCTTCTTTTGATGTTTCTTCTGTTTTCACATTACTTTGTGCGCAACCTGTGCTTATACTTAATACTACTATTAACGCTAATATTAATTTTTTCATGTCATACACTCCCTCATAATTTAAAGTACTCTTTTTACAAATTTATGTAATTATATAATAGCAGATTTTTTATAAAATACAAAATATGTATATAGTTATTAATAAATTAATATAGAATTAAGTTAAAATAATAAACTTAGATAATGTTTAAGGGGTGTATCTTTTTTGATACACCCTTATAAGTGAAACTTTTGCAATTATTTTCTAAATAACTTATCATATTTTCTACTCAATTAGATTTTTATCAAGTGGATAGATTCTATTTGAACAATTAGACCATGTTGGTGCCTTTTTGTACAGTTCAAGACTTTGTCTAGGCACGTAGTAGTCAAAATAACAAAATAAGCCTTCATCATATACAGGTGGTATAATAGCATTTATAAATATCTGTGAATTTTCACGAGGAGATATTCCATATCTATCAATATGTTTTAATTCTTTTCCTAAATTAATCTTTTTAATAGTTGAGCTTCTATAAATTGCCATCTCACCTATAAATTTTACTGAGTCTAAGTGTATTTCTTCTAAAGCTCTACAATCGAAAAAACAATTCTTTCCTATTTTATTAACTTTTTCAAAATATATCTTTTTTATGGAATCACAATACATAAAGCAACTATCCCCTAAAATTTGTATATTATCTTCGTTATCCTTATTAATTATATTACTTAAATTTTCGCATCTATAAAAAGCATATGAATCTAGTTTTCTAAGATTTTCATGAGTATAAATTTTTCGCAAATTCTTACAGTCTAAAAATGCCGCAAAGCCTACTTTTTTTACTGAAGCAGGTATTTCATACTCTTCACTTAATCTTCCCTGTGGATAGGCTATTAGAGTTGTTATGTTCTTATTAAACAAAACTCCATCTATGGATTTCAAATAAGGATTATCATCTGATACATATATATTTTTCAAATTTTTTGATGATGATAATGCATAATTAGTTATTCCTTTTATATCATCTTTTAAATATAGGTCATCATCATTACCTAAATATTGAACTAGCATATTATCCTTTATGGCAAGATCATTTTCTATAATATCATTTTCATAAATACTATCGCTAACTACACTCCATCCATCTGTTGATTTATAAGTTTCTACTTTTTCTTTAGGTACATATATTCTAAGTCCTCGAAGCTGAACATCAAAAGTATATTCATCAACATTTGTTGGATTTATCATATATGAATATAATATTCTTAAATTTTTAGCTCCAAAAAACAATCTACTAGTTGATATGTTTTCTATTGTTTCATCTATAGTAAATCGATCATCTTCTTTGGCAAGGGGATAAGATACTAAAGTATTTTCTTCTTTATTATATAAAACTCCATCTACTTCCTTGAAATATCTATTCTTTTCATTCACTGTAATCTCTTTTAATTTTCTTGAGTAAGCAAAAATATTATTTTCTATATGTTCTACATTTTCTGGTATATTAATATGACTCAATGCACAACCCCAAAAGGCAAGGGCATCTATATTTGTGGTAGTTTTAGGTATGGTGAATTCTTTCATTTTAGTAAAGAATGCCATTGTATGAAAACCTATATTTTTTAATTTACTATTTTCACTAAATACTATTTTCTCCAATGAAGATGGCTGATAGCTGTCATATCTGTCCCACCATCTTGTATTTCCTCCAATAGCAGATCTTTCAATAGTTTGTAAACTATCTGGCATTATAAATTCTTTCACATTTGTATTACAAGATAGAGCCATATATTTTATTATTTTTAAATGTTTTGGTAAGATAATACTTAGTAGATGTGTACCTGTAGCGTTATAGGTATTTCCCCAAAAAGCCGTTTTACCTATTACAGTTATTGTCTTTTTCTTATAATAACTAGGCATTACTAAATGTCTTGGCAGTGTTAGAAACTTTATAATTTTTTCTTCATAACTTTCATTATCCGTATCATATACAATATCACATATAGTGTAGCTTTCATTATCATCATTTAGTAAAAATATAAAATGACCTAAATTTGATGGAATATTTTGTGGTAGTGGATAAATACTCTCTTTATAAATACTCCAACCCTTACTATTTTTATATTCGCATATAGAATTTTTATCCACATGTATATTCATGCTCTCACTTATTTTACAAAATACATCTTTTCCTAAAACTATAATATCTTTTCCAGTTATATATATTTCTTCTAACTTAGCACAATTGTAAAATGCTCCATCTCCAATTACTTTAAGGTTTTCAGGTAGAATTATGCTTTGTAGTTCACTACAATTTTTAAATGAATTTATCCCTATTCTTTTTAACAAACTGTTTTCTTCAAAGTCTACTACTAGTAAGTTTATACATCCACTAAAAGCTCCTCCACTTTCTATATTTACTATACTATTTGGTATAACAATTTTTTTAAGGTTTTTACAATTACTAAAACCAGCCTTTTGTATAGTTGTAATTGGTAAATTATTATATTCATTTGGCAAAGTTATATATTTAGGAATATTATTTACATTTTTAGCCCCTATGGAATAGGATTTTCCATCTTCTAGAAGTTCATATTTAAAATAATCCTCATCATTAGTAATATTAAGTTTTTCATTCATGATTTTTCTCTCCTTCAAATAAAAAGTAAATGAAATTTCACATACTTATGATTTATCTAGTAAAATATTATAATATTAATCCATAGGTAAAATTTTTGATGAATGCTCTTGCCAAAATGGTGAGTTTTTATATAAATCCAAACTTTCTCTTGGAACATATATTGTTTTAAATCCTCTATTATCCTGATGAACTGTTGGTGGAGTTAAGGCATAAATATAAAGTATTATATCACTTGGCAATCCATTTTTTCCAATATACTGAATATTTTCACCTAATACTACTTCACTAATATTCATAAAATAATATGGTATCCAATGGTCATCATCTGTTATATAAACTTTCTCACGACTAAAAATGTTATCCTCTAATATTTCTATAGAGTTTAGATTTATTTTCCCGCTTAGATTACAGTAATAAAATGCAAAACTTCCTATTTTCTTTATATTTTCTAAATTTATCTTTTCCAAGTTAAAACATGATCCAAAAGCATATTCACTAATTTCTTTCACATTTTCTCCTAAAGTTATACTTCTCAGGTTTTCTCCTCCTACAAAAGCACCTATTCCCAGCTTTTTAACAGAGTTTGGTACTTTATATTCTTTAGCTTCTTTTGTTTGCCCATATCTAATTAATTCACTTTTATCAAAATTAAATAAAACTCCATCTTCTGATTTTAAGCTGGTATTTTGAGAATCAACATATATATTTTTAATTGTTTTATCTTGTCCTAGTGCGTAAGGCCCTATTTTTTCTATATCTTTTGGTATTATTATATCTTCCTTACTATCTATCCATTGTATTAGTGTATTATCTATTTTTGCTATTCCATCTTTTATAATGCTTTGTGGAAATATATTATTGGCATAATACTCCCATTGTATTGCTTTTTTATATTCATTAACAACTTCATCTGGTACATAAATCTTTGTACTTTGAAGCTTAGTAGACATTTCTGGAGTATCATAAAGAAATCTAGGAACTATTTTAGAATTAATATAAATCACCCTCAAATTTTTACTTTGGTAAAAGGTACTCCTACCATAAATTACTCTTACAAAGTCTGGCATAGTGTATATGTCACTATCTGTAGCCGGTGGATAAACATCTAAAGCATTGTTACTGTATAGTGCATCATCAACTTTATAATAAGTTGTATTTGCTGGGTCTACTACAATATTTTTTATTTCACTTGCCATCATAAAAGCATTATCTCCAATATATTCAACTTTTTTGCCTATATAAATAGATTCCAAACTAGATGCACTGAAAGCATAACTTCCTATATGAGTTAATGTTTTTGGAAAATTGAATTCTTTTAGTTCTATATTTGCATGAAAAGCAGAAATTCCTATAAAAGATAATTTACTATTGTCACCAATAATTACTTTTTCTAGCTTTGAACGGCTTGCTGGACGTGTAATAGATGGTGGTCTAAAAAATGTCAACATATGTCCAAACGCCCTACTTTCTATTATTTCTAAACTATCAGGAAGCTCCAATTCTTTAACAATACAACCCCAAAAGGCACTTTTTCCTATAACTTTTAAATACTTAGGAAGTTTCAAACTTTCAAGCTGTAGTTGAAAATAAAATCCTTTTTCATCTATTATAGTTACTGGTAAATTTTTATAGAAGGATGGTAAAACTAAATTTTTCATCATTTTTTCTTTGTCTTTAAGGTAAATAATATAACTTTTTTTATCATCATTTAATTTAAACTTAAAATATCCTAAGTCTGTTGGTATATATTTTGGAAGTGGCAAAATGTTTATATTTAATTTTAAACAATAAACATTTTCTTTCCATTCATTTATGTTCTCATCTGATAAATATATATTTAAATTTGGATTTACACAACAAGTAAACAATTGGCCTATTGGTGAAAAATATTTTTTTGTTGTAATATACAACTCTGTTAAATTACCACATCCTTCAAAAATATTTTCTTCCATATTTATTACACTTTCTGGTATTATAATACTTTCTAGCTGTGAACAGTCTTTAAAAGTTGCATGACCAATATATTTTAAATCACTATTTTTTTCAAACAAAACTAAAGATAAATTACTACATCCTTTAAATGCTCCATAACTATTAATAGATTTTATTGTATTTGGTATAAAAACTGAAATGATATTTTCACAATTAGCAAAACCTTTTGATTCAATATGTGTAACTGGTAATCCATTATATTCTTTTGGTATTTCTATATCATTTGGAATGTCTAAAGTTATGTTTAAAGAAATGCTATAAGCACTTTTATTAGGAAGTAACTTATATTTGAAGATTGATTCTTCTATATTTTCATTCATATTATATCTCCTTTTAATAAATTTACCTAAATCTTATAAATTATCATTTGTTGGAAACATATTTAGACTGATTATTATCACATTATTCAATAGGATAAATTATTTTTTTGTAATTTTGCCAGTCAGGTGAGTTTTTATATAAATCCAAACTTTTTTTAGGAACATATATTTTTTTAAATTCATAATACGATTTTATAAGAGTCGGTGGTCTTAGTGCATAAATATAAATGGTAGGATTCGTTGGTAAAGCATTTTTTCCAATGTATTTAATATTTTTACCAAGTATTACTTCACTAATATTCATAGTATAGTTAACACCTATGCCACTGTCTTCTCTAATATAAAATTCATCACGTTTAAAAATATTTTCCTCTAGTATTTCTATGGACTTTAGATTTATTTTTCCACTTAAATTACAATAATAAAAAGCAAGCTTACCTATTTTCTTTACATTTTCTAAATTTATTTTTGATAAGTTAAAGCAAGATCCAAAGGCATATTCCCCAATTTCTTCTACTCTCTCACCTAAGGTTATCCTTCTTAGGTTTTCTCCTCCTATAAATGATCCTATTCCTAACTTTTTCACTAAATTTGGTACTTTGTACTCCTCTTCTTCTCTTGTTTGTGGATATCTTATTAATTCAGATCTATCTCTATTAAACAAAATCCCATTTTGAGATTTAAAACTTGTATTTTGTAAATCTACATATATATTTTTAATTTTTTTATCCTCTCCAAGAGCATAAGGGCCTATTCTTTTTATGTCTTTTGGTATAGTTATATCTTCTTTACTATCTATCCATTGTATTAATGTATTATCTATTTTTGCTATTCCATCTTTTATAATGCTTTGAGGATATATAATATTAGCATATTTTTTCCATTGAATTGAGTTTTTATATTCATTTAAAACCTTATCTGGTACATAAATTTTTGTACTTTGAAGATTCGTATATAAATCCACATTATCATAAAAAAATCTAGGTAGCATGTTCCCATTAATATATAATACCCTTAAATTTTTGCATCTTGATAAAACATATCTTCCTTGTATTACCCTTATATAATTGGCAATCGTATATATATCTTCTTCTCTTGATGATGGATAAGATTCTATAGCTGTAAAATTTTCATCGTTTGTATCAGGGTTACTGCATAGTACACCATCTACATTAGAGTAAACTGTATTTTCTGGATCTACTATGAAATTTTTCAATTCAGTTGTGAATCTAAAAGCTTGACTTCCTATATATTCTACTTTTTTTCCTATATATATAGATTCTAAACCTGCACCACTAAATGACCAGCTTCCTATATAAGTTAGTGATTTTGGAAAATTAAACTCTTTTAATCTAGGATGTCCACTAAAAGCTCCCCTTCCTATAAAGGATAGCTTACTCTTATCACTAATTATGACTTTTTCCAATTGTGATCTACTTCCTGGAAGTGAAACAGATGGAGAGTTAAAATAAATCATAAAATCCATAAATGCCATTTGTTCAATTGTCTCTAAACTATCTGGAATTTCTAGTTCTTTAATATGAAAATTTGAAAAAGCTTGTTTTTTAATTATTTTCAATTTTTCAGGAAGTTTTAAACTTTCCATATAAATATTATTGTAAAAAGCATTTTCACCAATTATAGTTATTGGCATGTCATTATAATATGATGGTAGTATTAAGTTTTTAATTTCTCTTTGAGGGTATTTTCCATATATAGTATAACTTTTTTCATCTTCATTTAATTCAAATATGAAAAAGCCTAAATCGGTAGGTATAAAGTCTGGAAGTGAAACAACATTAATATTTGAATCAAAACATTGTAAATAATCTTTCCATTCATCAATATTTTCATTAGATAAATATATATTTAATTTTGATAATTTATTACAAATTTTAAATTTTTTTGGTTGCAAATACACTTTTGATGTAATATATATTTCTTTTAAATTTGTACAACAATCAAATGCATTTTCTTCTATATTTGTGACACTTGATGGAATTACTATACTTTCCAATTCTTTACAGTTTTTAAATGTAGCTTTGCCAATACTTTTTAAGTCACTGTTTTTTTCAAATAAAACTAAAGATAAATTGCTACATCCTTCAAATGCTCCATAACTATTTATGGATTTTATAGTATTTGGTATAAAAACAGAGCGTATATTTTTACAATTATAAAAACCTTTTGATTTAATTTGTGTGACAGGTAAGTTATTGTATTCTCTAGGTATAACAATATCTCCATATAATGTAGAGATATCTTTTGCCCCTATGATATAAGAATCCTTGCTACATGTAAGACTAAAGTTGAAGTAATCATAATATTCACTAGTATTTATATTATATATATCATTATCTTTCATGATTCTACTCCTTATAATATATTTAAGCATAATTACTTATTATATTTATATGTTAGAAGTATGTATTTTGTCACTTTTTATTGATTTATCAAAGAAAATAAAAGGTGCATCTTGTTTTTTAGTAAGATGAAATCCTTACAATTAAAATAAGCCAAGTCATTGTAATGACTTGGCTTATTTTAGACTTTTTCTATTTAAATACTGCTTCAGCTATTAATCTATCAAATTTTCTAATATCTACACCTTTTTGTAGATTTATTTTTATATGACCTGCTCTTGTCCATAATTCAACTTCTGCATTTAAATCAAATAGTTTACCTGCGTTTTCAGTTGACCACATGTTTATTGATGAATATGGTAAAGAATATATTTCTACTTTTTTACCTGTTAATCCTTGTGCATCTCTTACTATTAATCTTTTGTTAGTAAAAATTGCACTATCTCTAAGTGTTTTGTATGCTGCAACTGCTGTTTCTCCTTGTACTAATACGTCTTCTACATCTCCTGGTATTGGACATTCACTCACAAAAGTCCATTGTAATATATTTGTTGTATCTGCCATAATTGTTCCCCTTCAAGTAAATAATATTTATTTACATTATATCAAATTATAGAATAAAAAAATACATTAATTTTTTCCATATCTTAAACCGATAACAATGTTAATTTTATACTAGTTTAATAAACATTTGACGTTTTTACACCTTCTACTTTTTCAGGTAAGATGTTCAAATTCTCCTCAGTGCATGTATTCTAGACTATATCCTTTCATTTTGTTACCTATTATATATTGACAGTTTTTAATTAAAGTTATAATATCAATTAGTATTGTAGTTTTTTTAGTACATATATAGTTATGTTCATCTTAAAACTACTATTAAATATATTTTTATATTTGCATAATCATAAAATTAAAATAAAGGATGATAAAAAATGACAGAACAAAATATAAACTTGATTAATGAGGTTAAAAGAAGAAGAACCTTTGCAATCATTTCCCATCCCGATGCAGGAAAAACTACATTAACTGAAAAGTTTCTATTATATGGTGGAGCAATTCGTGAAGCAGGATCTGTTAAATCAAGAAGATCTCAAAAACATGCAGTATCTGACTGGATGGAAATAGAAAAACAAAGAGGTATATCTGTTGCATCAAGTGTTCTTCAATTTGAATATGATAACTTTTGTATAAATATTCTTGATACTCCAGGACATCAAGATTTCAGTGAAGACACTTATAGAACTCTTATGGCTGCAGACTCTGCAGTAATGGTTATTGACTCTGCTAAAGGGGTTGAGGATCAAACAAAGAAATTATTCCATGTTTGTAAAATGAGAGGAATTCCAATATTCACTTTTATCAATAAAATGGACCGTCAAGGTAAAGACCCATTTGAACTACTTGAAGATATTGAAAATGTTCTAGGAATCCGTTCTTGTCCAGTAAACTGGCCAATTGGTTCTGGTAAAGAGTTCAAAGGTGTATTTAACCGTCACAAAAACCAAGTTGAAGTATTTGATGATGGTAACCATGGACAAGCTATTGCTAATTGTATAACTGGAGATCCATCTGATGAGAAATTTAATGATTTATTAGGTAATGATCTTCACGAAAAACTACTTGAAGATATTGAACTTTTAGATATCGCTGGAGATAATTTTGACCTAGATACAATATTAAAGGGTGAATTAACACCAGTATTCTTTGGAAGTGCCCTTACTAACTTTGGTGTGGAGCCATTTTTGGAGTCATTCCTAGATATAACAGCACCACCAAGTCCTCGTAGCAGTAATTTAGGTGAGATTGATCCTAACTCTGAGAATTTCTCAGGATTTATATTCAAAATTCAAGCTAATATGGATAAAAATCATAGAGATAGAATTGCATTCCTTAGAATTTGCTCTGGTAAATTTGAAAAAGGTATGACAGTAAATCATGTACAAAGAGGTAAAAAAGTTAAGCTTTCTCAACCTCAACAGTTTGTAGCACAAGACCGTGTTATAATAGACTCTGCTTACCCAGGTGACATTATAGGTATACATGACCCAGGAATATTTAATATTGGTGATACATTAAGTGAAAAACAATCAAATTTAGAGTATTCTGGTATACCACAATTTGCTCCTGAGCACTTTATGAAAATATCTACAAAAAATGCTCTTAAAAGAAAGCAGTTCGTAAAAGGTCTTACACAATTAGCTGAGGAAGGTGCTATACAAGTTTATAAACAACCTAACGGTGGTATGGAAGAACTTATTGTAGGGGTTGTTGGTGTGCTTCAGTTTGAAGTTTTAGAATATCGTCTAAAACAAGAATACGGTGTTGATATATTAATGTACGGACTACCTTACAGTCATGTACGTTGGATTGAAAATGACCTTTCTAAATTTGGTAAACTTACAATGCCAATGGATACACTATTAGTGGAAGATAAAAATAGAAATCCAGTAGTGTTATTCGCAAATGAATGGTCTGTTAGAACACTAATGGATAGAAATGAAGGTTTAGTTTTAAGAGAAACTTCTTTATAAAAAATAAATTAAAAAGTCGAAAATATATTTGATATATGTTTTCGACTTTTTAATATTAGATAAAAATATTGATATTTAATTCTTAATTTATACTTATTCACTCTTTTCTTTCACTGACTGTACTTCCTCTACAGTCAGTTCTGCTTTGTTTACTATCATCTTTGCGGAAAAACATCTGGCAACTGAATGCAAATACTTAATATACCATTTGTGTATTGTGCAACTATTTTTCCGTTCATTTGTTCCATTAATATCTTGGCAATAGACAATCCTAGACCTGTTGACTTTCTAGCGTCCTCTACTGTATAGAAGCGGTCAAAAAGTTTTGCGACTTGTGTTTCAGTCAATCCTGAAGCATGATTTGAAAATACTATCTGTCCATCTTCGTATAAGATAATATGCAAATCTCCATCGCTATACTTCACTATATTACTCAATATATTTTCAAAAACACGAGAGATTGCATTTCTGTTAAGAAAACACACCACATTTTTCTGTGGAATCACTATATCTGGAATGATATTACAATTCTTTATTACTGCATAATAAGATGCAATACTTTCTTCCAAAAGATTATTCACAATTACAGATTCAACAGAAATATGCTCCACGTTAGAAGCAGTAACTGTGTAGTGAAACAATTCTTCTGTCAGATTCTTTAAAACCACTATGCGGTTCTCAATTTTGCTTAAGTATTTATTTATTAAATCGGATTTTTCCTCGTGCTTTAGTAAATCTAAATACGCATAGATTGCAGTCAGTGGTGTTCTCAAATCATGCGAAATATTTGTGATTGCATCTTTAAGCTCTTTGTCGCCTTGATAAAAATGCTGGCGTTGCTTATAAAGTTCTTCCAGCTGCATATTGACGCTATTTGCTAATTCTCGCATACAATTATCATGACTAGATATGTCTATTATTGTATTTGTTTCATGCTCTGCTTTTTCTACTAAACCGATTTTAATTTCTTTAGCTGATTTTCTCAAAAGATAAATTCTTATTGCAAAAAAAATATTTATACTTAGACTTACAATTAACAAACATATCTTAATTTCCATATTTAACCTCTATCTAATATCTTTTTTCTTAAATGATTTTAGTCCAATTCCAGTTGTGATGACAATAATAATACTTGAATATATAGACAGTTTATAGGGGATTGATACTTGCATACTCGCATATTGAACCGTTTGCCCACCAGGAAGAAAATCATATAAGAATTCATAAGCACCACGTTCCAATCCATCTACATAACTTGGGTTTGGTGTATCTACGTCATACACAGGCGAACCATTTGTACTTGTATTAGCAGGAATCATCTCTGGTTCGGCTAATTTAGTATAGATTGCAGTACCTAACATAAAAAAGACTAATGTGCTAAGAATACAAATCACTGCTACCAAGGCTTTGTTTTGTTCTAGCATAGAAATCAGAGTAAAAATAGATGAATAGGCAATTGTTAATATATACATATTGAAGATTAATTCTATAACAAATCTCAAGTCTGTTTCAAAAGTTCCTTGTAAAAGCAATCCGATACCTAAACTTATAATAAAATAGATGGTACATAAAATACATACTACAATAATATTAGTAAACCAAAATGAATAATAAATTGTTGCTCTTGAATGTCCAACTATAATTTTATTTCGTATTGTACCATCACTGTATTCTGTTCCAACAAACAGAGAACAAAAAACAGCCAGTAAAATTGCTAAAATGATTGAACAGGCAGAAAATGTCCCCTCTAAGGAAAACATATTTGAAAAATTCTTTACACTATTATAACGCAATAGAGGAGTAAGTATTCCTGTGATTATTGTAATAACCACACAGGCAAAAAACACTTTATCTTTTAATAGACGAGAAAGGTTTGCATATATAAGCTTATTCATATTTGCGACCTCCTATCAGATTTATATAATAACTTTCTAAAGACTCCTCAATATCATGTATAGAAATAATATCGCACGCTACTTTTGACAGCTCAAGAGATAATTTAGAAATATGTATTTCGCCATATACACTCACTTTTTCATCTGAAAGAATGTCATATTTGTATTCCATTTTATCTAGTACAAGTAAAAGCTTTTCTACATCAGAGACAACCAACTCAACACGCTTCTGGCAGGATACTTCCAATTCCTTTGCTGTGATTTCTTTTACCATAACTCCTTTATCTATAAATCCATAATGCGTTGCAAGACGAGAAAGTTCGTCTAAAATATGACTGGAAATGATTACGGTAATCTGTTTTTCGCGATTAAGTTTTAAAATTAACTCTCTTATTTCTATAATTCCCTGTGGGTCAAGTCCATTAGTTGGCTCGTCTAAAATAAGTAAATCCGGGCTTCCTACTAAAGCAATAGCAATACCCAATCTTTGTTTCATACCTAATGAAAAATTTTTTACCTTCTTCTTTCCAGTATTTTCGAGACCAACAAACTTCAATAAATCAGGAACAGAGTCAAATGACGGTAAGCCAATAATACTGCATTGCTGTCTCAAATTATCCGTTGCTGTCAAATCAAGATAAATGGACGGCGTTTCTACAACTGCACCTATTTTTCTTTGTGCCTTTAAAATAGCACAATTTGTATTCTTCACATCATACAATATGTAATCGCCAAAAGTAGGCTTCTGCAAACCACATATTAATCTTATTAAAGTGGTTTTTCCTGCACCGTTTTTCCCAATAATTCCGTAAATAGAACCTTTAGGAACGTGCATAGATAGGTTGTTCAATGCTTTATAGTTCTTGTATATTTTACTCAAAGCATTTGTGACTAAGACATACTCCATATATAACACCTCTCTTTTCTTTGATAAATTTATTCTAATGTAAATCTGTTAAGAAAGCTGTTAAGAAAAGTGTTAAGACTTTGCAAAGATTTATTATTCTGACATTTTAAATCCAATTCCCCAAACCGCTTCAATATATTCTCTACCATTAACTTCCCGCAATTTTTTACGCAAATTACTGATATGCACCCTCAATGAATTTTCCATACAGTCGGGTGTATCTTCGCTGATACGGTCAAGTATCATTGTTTTTGTAATTACTTGTGTAGGATTTTGCATGAGAAGTTTCAATATAGCATACTCTGTTCTTGTCAGTTTCACGGTTTCTTTATCTACCGACACAAAATGAGTATCTGTATTCATCTGAATATCTTTAAATTCCAAAAATACTTTTTCATCAAAACTGGTTGCTTTTCTAAGCTGAACAGTAATTCTTGCTAAAAGTTCTTCCGTATGAAATGGTTTCGTTACATAATCAACTGCACCACCAAGCAAAAGAGCCACTTTATCTTTTACATCTACTTTTGCACTCATAATGATAACAGGAGTTTCCGTTATTTTAGTAAGAACTTCCTCCCCGTTCATTCCCGGTAACATTAAGTCCAATAATATTAAATCGGGTTTGTTTGAAGAAAGAACATATAATGCTTCTGTACCCGAATAAGCATGAGATACCGAATAACCAGCATTTACTAATATATCGTCAAGTACTTCGCTGATATAAATATCATCATCTACAATTAAAATATGTTTCATATTGAAATCCTTTCTAGTTATAGCAACATATTGTTGTTCTTATTCATTATAATAGATTTATTCTTATTCCTCAATTAATTTTAAAGGCTTACAATAAAGATTTATATAATTGATTGGTGCAGATATTGTTGAGTCAATACTAGACCCAACTATTGATCATATACTAACTCTGGCTGCTTTAGTTATAATCAGAACTATAATATCTTATTTTTTAAATAAATAAATCAAATCTTAAAATAAAAATAGTAATCCACCTAACAATTAAGTTGGTGGATTACTTATTATTGTATTTAAATATATATTTACCAGCCCAAATATTTTCCATAATTCACTTCCTCTTTTATTTACCCTCTTAATATTTTAATTTACTTATCAATACCATTTAATTTCTACTCATCTTCACTAACTGTTGTGCTGTAGATGTATGATTTTTTATTGCTTTTGCCATAATATTTTCATTACTTCTAATTCTGATTCAGAAATATTTTGTTTCATTGATTAACCTCCTTTTACAACTGTAATCCAATAAAGTCAATAATTATTTGCTCATCAATCTTTGAACTATTTTTATTTGAATATTCATCGTAATTACCAGATGGTTCAATTGCAAAATCATAAAAATTTGTATATGAATTATATGTATCACTTATTATATTTAACACATCTGATAAACCTTCGCTACCTTCAGGTATTGATTTTAATTTACTATATAGAAATAGAATTGCATTCCTTAGAATTTGCTCTGGTAAATTTGAAAAATATATGACAGTAAATCATGTTCAAAGATTACGATGCCAATGGATACACTGTTAGTGGAAGATAAAAATAGCCATAAAAGTTTGCAAACAGATACATCTGTTTAGTAAACTCTTATGGCCTTTTTAATATATACTTAAAATTAGAATATGGTCAATTTTTATGCATTTACATTTTCATTTAATCTTGCTTCATATACTTTCTCAAAATGTTTACGTTTCTCTTCTATATCATTGATAATTATTTTAGCTAATTCTTCTGGATTTTCATTAACTGTAAATGATGCTCCTACTTGTTCTTTTAATCCACCACAAAGTATTTCAACAGCTTTTGATGAACCGCCTACAGGTGGCATTATTCCTAAATATGTGTCTATACCACTTGATACAATATAAGTACCTATGGCAACAGCTTTTTCTGACATCCATTCCGGTGCTGATCCTGCTATTGGTAAATCACATATATCTAAGCCTGTATAATTAGCTAATGCTGAAGCTACATCTAATATACGAGAACAGTCAACACATGAACCCATATGAAGTACTGGTGGTATATCAACTAATTTGCATACTGTGGCAAGACCTTTACCTGCCATTTTCTTTCCTTCTTCTTTATCCATGAGTCCATTTTTAGCTGCTGCTTGAGCTGCACATCCTGTGGAAACTACTAAGATATCATTTTTGATTAATTCTTTCATTACAGTTATATGAGAATTATTTGAAGGTACTCTGGCATTACTACATCCAACAACTCCAACTATACCTCTTATAGCTCCTGATTTTAAGCAGTCCACCAATGGTTTTACTGTTCCTGTTTCATCTATTTGAGAATTTACTACTTTATCTAATTGATTTATTATTGCATCTACACTATAACCAACTGTTGCTTTTGATTTAAATTCTGGTATAAGTACATTTGCTCTATTTCTATTTTTGTAGTTAAGTACTGCTTCTTTTACTATTTTTAATGCATCTTCATATGCATTTTCTTCTTTAAATTCCATAAATGTTGAACCTGTTATTTTTGCTTTTTGAGATGTTGTTATGAATTTTGTATGATAGCAATCAGCAACCTTTGCAAGAGCTGGGAATATACATTGAACATCAACTATCATAGCTTCTACTGCCCCAGTTATTACTGCAAGTTCTTGTTGGTGAAAGTCTCCTGCCACTTTTATACCATGTCTCATTGTTATTTCATTTCCTGTACAGCACATTCCTGATACATTTATGCCTTCTGCTCCCATTTCTTTTGCTAAAGCTAATAACTCTGAGTCTTGTGATGCTAAAACTATCATTTCTGATAATGAAGGTTCATGACCGTGAAGTATTATATTTACTTGATTTTCTTCAAGTACTCCTAAATTTGCTTCTGTCTCAACTGGCATTGGAGTTCCAAATAATATATCACTAAATCTTGTTCCTATCATTGAACCTTGCCATCCATCTGCCATTGATGTCCTTAATGATAAATTTATTAAACTATCAATATCTGCTGCACATCCCACATGGGTTGAATGCATTACAGTCGCTATCTCTCTATCTATGGCTCTTGGTTCTATACCTAAGTCTCTCCATATTTTTTGTCTTTTCTCTGGTGCATTTTTTAAGAATATTGATACTCCAAATGGTTTTCCAAACTCCATCAATGCCACATTTGCAACTTCATGGGCTATATCATATATATCTCTATTTTCTATTTCTACTCCCCATTCATTAGCTAGTGCTATTAGTTTTTCTTCTTCTCTTATTTTATAATTTCCATCTCTGCTAGTTAATACCATTGTATGAGCTATATCCCTGGCGTGGTCAGAGTGAGCTGCAGTTCCTCCTGCACACATTCTGGCAAAATTTCTCCCTACTATTGTATGTTCATCTGCTCCACATAATCCCCTTGGTGTTTTTGCACTTATTCTACATGGACCCATTGCACAGTTTCTACAGCAAACTCCTTGAAGACCAAATCCACATTGTGCTTTCATTGATAATTTTCTGTCATATATTGTTTCTACTCCATCTTTTTCAGCTTTATCTAGTAATACACGGCTACTTAAGTCAATAGTCATTAATTTTTTATCCATTTCCCCTACTCCTTTATACAATTCTATTAACTTATGACAATATTAATTTATGATTTTTAACTTCCTTAACTTACACTTAGAATTGTAGCAAAGTAGCAATCTGTTGAATAACACAGCTTAGTTGTATAATATACAACTTTTAGTTCCTTGACTTTTTTAAATTGTTCCAAGCTTTTAACAATGTTATACTTTTATTGAAATCATTTCAGATAATATTTTAATTGATTAAATTAAGGAGTTGAATCAAATGGATATAAAAACGTTAAAATACTTTTTACAAATCTGTAAGGATGGCAGTTTTTCTAAAGCAGCTAAAAATCTCTACATATCTCAGCAAGGCTTAAGCAAAGCTATAAGTAATTTAGAAAAAGAAATTAACGTTGAACTTTTTTATAGAAATACTACAGGTAATGAGCTTACAAAATATGGGGAATATTTAAAAAACAAAGGAACAACTATAGTTTATCAGTTCGATATTTTAACTGAAGGTATAAAACAAATGGTAATGGAAGATAATGATTACTTGAAAATTGGACTTTCTTATGGAGTTCTCAACGCTTTACCAAGCAATATTATGGAGGAGTTTAACAACCTTTATCCTAATATAATGCTTAGCCTAAAAGAATATACTGACTTTGATTGTGAAGAAGCAGTCTTAAATGGTGAAATTGATTTAGGTTTTGCTATTCATTATTTTAATAATAATAAATTTGATTATAATTTCGTAAAATCAGAAAAGCTTTATGCTATTGTTAACAAGAAACATCATCTATGCAATAAAAAAGAAATTGACTTTAAAGATTTAAAAAATGAAAAAATCATTCTAAATAGTAACAAATCTAAAATTCATCATAACTACATAATAAAATGTTTGGAAAACAAATTTGATCCAATTATATATACTCAAACTGATGAAATGATACTTATTCATGATTTGGCTAAAAGGAATGAAGGCATTGGTATAAGTATTGACTTTGCTCATACTAAAACATGTAAGATTAATTATATTCCTTTCAAAGATAAATCATTTACTTGGGATATTTATATGATTACTAAGAAAAATGGTAAGGATAATAAAAATATACAGTTATTTAAAAAATTTATACTAGATCAAGTGCCCTCTAATAACTCCCAAATATTGCATATATTATAAAAAGATTTTTGATTTATAGAATATGTTATCCCTATAATTAATCTCTGTTTTGAATTATTATATTAGCATTAGTTTTATATATAATATGTGACTTGAATATTGTTATTTTATAAAGTTCATACTATAAATAACTAACAATTTATAAGGACTGATTAATTTGGAATTGAAAAATATATTGCAAATACTTGTTACTATCCTATATTGGTTATCTGTTATAGTAATAATTTATGGTGTTATGATACAGTTTATTGGTTTTGTAATATCTGAAGTAACTACTAAAGATAGAGAATTGGCTGTTGAAAAAGTTACTATGCTAAAAAATTTTTTAGGCACATATATATTATTTGCTCTTGAGATATTGATTGGTGCAGATATTATTGAGTCAATACTAGATCCAACTATTGATCATATACTAACTCTGGCTGCTTTAGTTATAATCAGAACTATAATATCTTATTTCTTAAATAAAGAAATTAAATCTGAAAATAAAAATAGTAATCCACCAAACAATTAAGTTGATGGATTACTTATTATTGAAATTTTTCTAACTTATGTTTATATTTTAAAGTTTATTTACAACTTATTTATATAGTCTATTTTTTCTACGTCATCTGGATTATTCATATTTCTTATTAATATAGTTCCTGTATTCAAACCATGTATATCACTTATTTTTGATATTCCTTTAATAGTTAAAATATCATTTTGACTTTCTCCCTTACCTATAGTAACTTCAGCGTCCATATTTTTTGTATTTTCTCCTATAGTTACATTTTTCATAGATAGGTGTAAATCTTTATCACTTTCATTCTCCACTTTTACATAAATTTTAGCTTCATTATTTACTATTTTTATTTCCTCTGCTGTAAATGTAGTCTTAGCTTCATCTATATATAAAAAACTTCTTCCTGAGAATTCTCTGTAAGAAACATATTTATCACTGTCTATCTTTTCCATTTTGTTATTGTTTATTTCGTATGAAATTTCTTCTAATTTATCACCATTTTCATCTTTTTTAGTAAAATTTAACATTTTGGTTGTTTTACTATAATCTGTTTTATAAATATATCTTTTTTTATTTTCTATAACTTCTCTAGTTCCAATATAATCAGGATATGCACTTAGCTCTTTTAACTCCCATATGCTTTCTAATGCAAATCCATCTATATGTTCTTTATTCACATTATGATAAGTTACCTTTGATTTTCTGCCTAAACCTTCAACATACTTGGTTGCATCTTGGTTTATTTCTTCAAATAACTTTTCTGATCCCTTTGAACCATGTATAATATCCAACGCTTTATTGGCTTCTTTTCTTGGAAACATATCTTTTATGGATTTTTCCAAATTATCTCCATCACTTACCATTTTCATATCTACATAGTAATATTTATTATTATCTTTTAATTTACTGCCTTCTGTAGAGTCAGTTGTAAATGTTATTTTTAAAGGTGCTTGTGAGCTAGCACGTACCAAATTAAATATATTGTTTTGGAATTCATAATTCCCATAAGTTGCTATTAAGTAAATTTCTATTTTATTATTTTTAGTAGATTTACCTAAAATTTTATGAGCTTCTACAGATAATTCTCCATTCCCGGAATATATTCCTGGATTGTTTTTTTCGTATTCTGGTCTATATTTTTCTAAAATAACATTTGATATGGCCTTATCTAAGTCATCATCCACTTTTATAATTTTTGCATTTGTAAGTAATACTCCACCCATTACAAGTAAACAAATTATACCTGTTACTGCAAATATCTTTTTTTTATTAGAGAAATTCTTACTATTTTTTATTAGTTCTACTCTTTCTCTCATGGTTTTCTTATCATTAGCCATATTTAATCCTACTCTCACTTTAGAATTAAAATTAATTTTTTCTAAAACATTAAGCATTGTAATACCATATTTATTATGTTCATCTTCATTCAAAACACTTAATACCCTTTCATCACAAGCTATTTCCATGTCATTTCTCATTTTTTTGAAATAGTAATGTATAAGTGGATTGAACCAATGTACACATTGTAACACGCCAAGTAAATTATCTATGTAATTATCTTTATTTTTGTAATGGCATAATTCATGTAAAAATATGTGATTTAACTCTTCTTCACTTAAATTTATTAAGTGTTCTGGTAAAATAATGTTGACTTTAAACATTCCCACCAGGGATGGTGAGCTTATTGTATCATGTACTATTACTTGAATATTTTTATTTATATTTAATTGTGATTTACATTTTTTTAATATTTTTTCAAGTCTTTCATATTTTAATATAGAAGATTTTTTTAAGTCTTTTATAAAATAAATATAAATTGCTATGTGAGTGACTATTGCAAATATAAATCCAAATAACCATACAAATGACAATATTGTTGAAAGTTTATCTTTATTTGTACCTACTATTGGTCTTGATGCAGTGTTATTAATTATCTGACTATTTTGTCCAACATTTTCATTATCCTCATTACTACTGTAATTATCTTGAGAAGTTGAGTTTGTACTATTTACTTCATTAGTATTATTGTCTGTCTCTATGTAGTCATTAGCTTGCGACGCATTTGAATTACTATTTATATCATCTAATTTAGTACTGTTATTTTCTAGTTGACCTCTATTACTGCTCAGTATGTTTTCCATATTAGAATTTATTGGTATGCTATTAAACAAACTTATATTGCTTTCTGGTCCAAATGGAATTATTAGTTTTATTACCAATATAATCCAAAGTAGGTATGCATATCTTTTGTTAATTTTATTTTTTAGTAAGGTTTTTATTAATAGTATTATAAGACCTGTCACACTTCCAAATATAGTAGCCTCAACTATATATCCCCAAATATTTTCCATAATTCACTTCCTCTTTTATTTACCCTCTTAATATTTTAATTTACTTATCAATACCATTTAATTTCTACTCGTCTTTTAACATGTCTTTTAACTCTTCTATTTCTGATTTTGATAATTTCTTACTTTTTACAAAGCTAAGTACCATTTTATTTATTGATCCACTATAAAGTTTTTCTAAAAACGACTTACTTGCATCATCTTTGTACTCATCTTCACTAACTGTTGTGCTGTAGATATATGATTTTTTATTGCTTTTGTCTACTTGTACAACTTCCTTTGATACTAATCTTGTAATAAGTGTTTGAATTGTTTTTGGTTTCCAATCACTTTTATCTTTTAGTTGTTCTATTATTTCAGCACTGGTTGCTTCTTGTTTTTGCCATAATATTTTCATTACTTCTAATTCTGATTCAGAAATATTTTGTTTCATTGATTAACCTCCTTTTAAAACTTACAGTTGTAATCTTTAATTAAATCTTACAACTGTAATCCAATAAAGTCAATAATTATTTGTTAAGTAATTTTTTTTGTGGTTAATTCTTAAGTATCATAGTACTACAAAAAAGCCTGGAGCGTTAAACTCCAGGCTTTCATATTTTACCTATGATGCTTCTTTCCTATTTGTATTACTAAATTCCTTATCTGTTTCTATATAATTTTCAAGTACTCTATATTTATCTAAAAAATCATCAGTCTTTGAACTGTTTTTATCTGAATATTCATTGTAATTACCAGATGGTTCAATTGCAAAATCATAAAAATTTGTATATGAATTATATGTATCACTTATTACATTTAGTACATCTGATAAATCAGTTCTACTTATATCCATTCCTGTCCCACTGGCCACTGATTCTATAAATCCATTTACATTCCAATATGGTTCTACTTATATACTTTCTTTATAATTGAAATCAATTAAATTTCTCTCATTTACATTCCAATATGGTTCTACTTATATCAAATGATTCATATTATAGTAGATTGATATTTACTACATTTACATTCCAATATGGTTCTACTTATATTATTACTGAAAATGTAAGTATCAGTTATTTTTATTGATTTACATTCCAATATGGTTCTACTTATATAATTGTAATATAGTAAAAAATGAAGATGAAATAACAGATTTACATTCCAATATGGTTCTACTTATATTATAATTGAATACAGAGCCTTATATGCGATTCTTATATTTACATTCCAATATGGTTCTACTTATATCGGCATCATTATCTTCATCATTATTATTACTATTCCAATTTACATTCCAATATGGTTCTACTTATATGAAATCGTCTTACTACATATACCGATTAGAAATATTCATTTACATTCCAATATGGTTCTACTTATATTAACTGCTGAAGATAATGTAGAAATTGAGCAAGTTAATTTACATTCCAATATGGTTCTACTTATATTCAACTATACTTTCACCTACATTATCTTTTGCTAAATTTACATTCCAATATGGTTCTACTTATATGTTTCATTGACAAAGCACGAAAAACTGAATGCTTTAATTTACATTCCAATATGGTTCTACTTATATCAGTATTAGGACCGAAATAACCATCAGCTGTACCATTTACATTCCAATATGGTTCTACTTATATTCAAAGAGTGGTCAAGTGTCTGATTTATCTTTACAATTTACATTCCAATATGGTTCTACTTATATAGATAGATTAGAAGCTATTGCAAAAGCTATTTCAGAATTTACATTCCAATATGGTTCTACTTATATCTACGAACTATACTTCTTGAAGCTAAGGAGGGTGATGTATTTACATTCCAATATGGTTCTACTTATATTAACTTAGAAAACTATAGAGTTAATATAGGTGATAAATTTACATTCCAATATGGTTCTACTTATATGTTAAAGCACTAAGAAACTACTATATAGAATCTTAATTTACATTCCAATATGGTTCTACTTATATAAAGTATCTAAGTTAAATATATCTATATTCTTATCTAATTTACATTCCAATATGGTTCTACTTATATATTTAGAAAGTACTATAATGAGAATAAGAATGTATATTTACATTCCAATATGGTTCTACTTATATAACAGTACATGCGTTAGTTAAACATCTGTCATACCAATTTACATTCCAATATGGTTCTACTTATATTGCTTGCGTATAGGAGTAGCAACGTATTGCTCAAATATTTACATTCCAATATGGTTCTACTTATATCCAGAATCAAAAGAATATAGTGCTCTTAATTTTCTATTTACATTCCAATATGGTTCTACTTATATTCTATTATCTCCTTTTTCATCAATAAATCTTTTTACATTTACATTCCAATATGGTTCTACTTATATTCTGCATCATCCTCTGCATCATTTTGATATACATTTACATTCCAATATGGTTCTACTTATATTTTATTTTTGGTATAAACTTATCTAAACTATTCAATAATTTACATTCCAATATGGTTCTACTTATATAGGTAAAAGCTACTGAAATAGGAACTGCATTTGTTAAATTTACATTCCAATATGGTTCTACTTATATTAGACACATATATTCTATAAGGAGGTTTTAATTAATTTACATTCCAATATGGTTCTACTTATATACGTTATACTTTAAAGTTAGCTTTTAAGCATCTTTCAAGACTTGTTTTTGTCTATCTATTATTCTACTTTATATTTTACATAATTATTAAAATTATTTTCAATCAAAAGCCACTCAAAACCCTTCAAATAACTACTATTGTCTAACTACCCATGTATAAACACTATCTTACATCGACAATTAAATAAAATTACTTGTCTTATCTTCTTGAGTACCCCACATTTCTTTTTCTAGCCATCTTTCATTTCTGCTTTTAAATAATATAACAGAATCTTTATCTTTTCTTATTATATCATTTATTTCATACTGAAGTTTAATAATTTGTGAATTAGATAGCTCACCTTCAAAAACAGAGTTTTGTATATGAGATAAGTACTTTTTACAAGTTTTAAATGTTTTGCTTAGTACTCTTTGACCGCCATCATCACTTTTTATATCATAAACTAAAATAACATACATAAAATTTCCTCCAAATTCTACCACCATATTTTAAATGGATCATATTCCTTTTCGCCTAAGATATGCTTAATCAATTTATAACACTCAAGCCTCATTAAATACTCATAAGAAACATCTTTATTTAATTCTTTATGCTTTATAGTTGTTTGTAATTTCTTATCAAGTTCTGCAACAATTGTTTTAGACCCTTCCTTAGTAAGGTGCAGATAATTGAGACTTTTAGTAAAGCTTTTTTCTGTAATTTGTTTTTTATTTAGTAAAGAAAATATTAATCTATCTCCAATTATAGGTTTGAAAATTTCAGCTATATCTAAGCTCAACGAAAATCTCCTAGAGCCCGGTTCATGTAAATAACTTACCGTTGGATTTAATTGAGTATTATATATTGCACTAAGTACCTTTGTGTAAATTAAAGTATTTACGTAAGATATAAGCGTATTAATCATATTATCTGGAGGATTTTTTACTCTTTTAATGAAATTAATATCAGGATCTATTAAAATATTCCATGATTCATAATATATTTTTCTTATATTTCCTTCATATCCCATCAGTTCTTTAATACTCTTACTTTTTGGTATTTGTTTTCTTAGATCCTCTATCCTGTTCATATAAGATTGAACATCTTTTCCTCTTCCATTGTAATATCTTAAGTTTCTATATATGTTAAAACTAGCTCCATCTATAAATCTCTTAGCAATTTCCAATCTCTTTTCTTCATCAATATAGTTGTTAACTTGATTAACTAATAAATTCCCAGATACCAATTTTTCCCTTGGTTGAAAACTTCCAGTATAGAAACTATAGTAATTAAAAAAGTGAGCTACTACTCCATATTGAGATAAATAATTTATTAGGTTTGTATTAAAATCCATTTCAGACATTACGTATATTTCGTTCACAGTTTCTATTGGTATATATTTTTTCACACCTTCTTCATCTACAAATGCTATTGAGTTATCTTGTCTTTTTAATAATCCATTGTTATAAATATAATAACTTCTCTTCATTAGTTTACCTTCCTATAGTAAATTTAGATAAAGCATAAATCGTAGTATGCGCATGATTTACAAATTCTTTTCTTTTCTAATTTTGGGGGATATTTTTCATTTACTATTAATTCAATTTCACTTAAAACTTTTTCTATTTTAACAATGTCATCATTATCTAATTCAATATCTAAACTTTGTTTTAGTAAAGGATAATCTATCTTTCCTTTTATACCTTTAACCCCTTTTTTCTCTAAAAAATATAAATAATATTTAACTTGCAATATACTTGCTTCCTCAATTTTTTTACTCTTTTTTACTTCATGCAAAATCCCTTTAGTTCTTATAAAATCAATATTTATAATGTTATCTATATTAATATGTTTTTTGTCTCTTTTATAAGTTTCTTCATCTAATACTTTGCCAATTTCAACATTTTCATTGTCCTGTTCCATTTGTATTTCATTATAAAAATACCATAGCTTTCTTTTGCAAACTTCATGGTAATAAACCATTACTCCTGTTATTCCTTTTTCCACAAACACACCTCTTGAAATTGATTTTTTAATTAAAGCATAAAATCATCCATATTATTAGTTCTATTTGTTTCATCATCAAAATTCTTTTTCCTATATCCCATTTCATCATACTCACAATCTATAACTGGTATATATTCATAATCACTTAATTTAATATTTTCATATGTAAGAGCTTTTTTATTTCTTAAAGCATTCTGATAATTATATATATCACTTGGATGAACTGATACTGTATATTTTTTTAATTCATTTTGTAATTCAATTCTTTTAGTTTTTTTATCTTTTGATTTTATCTGGGGATTATTTAATTCACACTCTATGCCTTTTATTTCTCCTAAATATTTATGATAAATAGGTCCTGGGATTGTCTCCCTGGATAATATATTTCTAAGTTTTACCTCATCAGCTTTAAATTCATTAGGTGTCAAATTCTTTATAAAGTTATATACACTCCTATATTCTGTTATATAATGACTATCTTTCAATTTATCCATAGTCATATATGTATTAATTAAGTCAATTTTTTGAGATTCTGAAATTTGACCATTCCATCCTGATATTGCCTCTTTTGATAAATCAAAGATAGCTTTATCTATATATCCTTTTTCTCCATTTATAAAGTTTTTTTCTTCTATTTTTGTGTAGATATAACAGTTTGTATCATCGCTACTTTTTTTACCTTTTCTATTACATCTACCAAATCTTTGGAATAGGGAATTTATATCTTGTAATTCAGTAAATAAATAATCAAAATCAATATCTAAACTTGCCTCTACAGTAGATGTGGATATCCAAATCCCATTTTGTTTATCTATTTCTTTTGTATCCTCATTTTTATATGTTTTCCCAAAGTCTAAGATTTCTTTTTCCTTTTGTAATCTTTCATTTCTTATAAATTTAGCATGTAATATATGTAGGTTACTTTCTTCATTAATATCGTTCATTTTTTCTTTTAATTGTTTATATATATTTTGAGATTCACTTATACTGTTACATACCACTAGGATTTTATTACTTTTATCTGAGATCTTATTTTCTAAATATTTTTCATAAATATCATCAGCACTTATTTTTTCATCAATTACTTTTAAATTATGTCTTTTGGAATCATCTGTAAATTCATCTATTTTAAATTTTATATTTTTATTTAATAAATCTTTTATAAATGGAGCTAATGTGGCAGTTAATATGGCTATTTTACCACCTTGCTCTGCTACACGCTCTATTCCATATATTAAATATGCCAATAAATCTGGTGAATACATTTGTATTTCATCTATAACTAATTTTGAATAAGAAAGTGTAGTAAGTTTAAGTTCGTATGCTGGGTATTTATATACAAAATCAAATAATTGATCCAATGTTGATATATTTAATGGAAGTGATAGCTGCTTGGCTGTATTTTCGTATTTTAATATTTCTTGATTTTCTTTATCTTCAATTTTTGCCTCTTTGTTATCTTTCTTATTTGCTTCTTGTGATAATAAATATTCAAGAGAACTTGAATGTAATAATCCAACTTTATTATTGATTTTATCTACACTAGATTTATCATCTTTTATATTTAATATTTCTTTTTCTATTCTATCGTAAATAGCATTTATAGCAGTTCTTATTGGAAGGATAAAGAAGCCTTTATTATCTCCAATCCAAAGAAGTCCAGCTTCTGTTTTGCCCATTCCTGTTTGAGCTATTGCTATTATATTTTCATTTTTATTTTCTATACAGAAGTTTTGCAGCTTGTTCCATGTAGAATTCGGATTATTACTTTTCCATCTATTTAATAGGTTGTTTAATGATTCATTTAAGAAATAGTTGATGTATTCTGCTTCGTAGTTTTTATTTCCATCTTTATCTATAGAACTGGCACTATAGTCGCATTTATGCAAATAACCTTTGATTTTGATAGCATCTATATTTTGAGATATTTTTGATATATTTGATGAAGCTTTTTTCTTAACCTTTTTATGTTCAAATTTATCTAATAATGAATTTATTAATTCTTGTTTACTTCTCAAAATTTCACTTATATCACAATAGTCATGATGATTAATTACTGCATTTGCGACCCTTAAGTAATCTTCTTTACTATCAAACTTACTTTCATCTATAAAGTATAAAGACAATATATTATGAGATATTTCTTTATCATCATTAAAAGGAATCTTTTTTTCACTTTTAACTCTAAATTGAAATTCATCATTAATTTTTCCTATATCATGATATATACAAGCTTTTTTAACTAATTTATATATTTTATCATCTTTTATATATCCTAAATCCCTAAGTAAATATAAAACATTTAATAAATCATCTGTATGCTCTTTTATTGTTTTTCTAGGTTTTGCAAGTCTTTTATTTATTTCATTAATTATCGATTCATCTAATAATTCACTATATAAATTTTCTTCTGACATATATTCTCCTTTTTAAGCAGTAGGCATAACACCTACTGCTTATACTTAAATAAAATTAACTATGTATTCTTTTCCATCATTGTTATCAATAAAAATATTTTCACTAGTTTCTTCTATAGCACAATATGATGTGTATAAAACTCTTTTTTTAATAAACTCCCTTTTTCCATCTACTATAGTATAGTTTTTATTTAAATAATATACTGTTCCATTTACATCTTTCGCACCTTTCGATTTTACACCTATATTATCATTTTTTATATCATCATAATTTACGTAAGTAGAATAGTTGCTATCCACATCACAATCACCTTCATATAAATCAACAATCTTAGCTTCTTTTATATCTACAAAATCTTCACTTCTACCAATAGACTTTAAATTATAAATATTATCCAATATATCATTTAACGTTTCTTCATCACTTCTAACATGAATAACTAAATTTATATTATTTAAAATTTCATAATACTTAATAGATGTAGTCAAAGATCTAAACTTAGATATAGGTTTTATATAGTTTTCTTGCTCATACCCTTTAAGACCATCTTTTAACTGTTTTTCCTTATCTTTAATTTCTTTCTCCTTTTGCACTAACAATTCATACTCTTTGCTCTTTTTATCTAACTCTTTCTTCTGTTGTGCTAAAGATTTTTTTTCACTCTTAATTGCTTCCAATTGTTGCTTCTGTTCTGTACTTTTATAATTCTTTATCTTGTCACCTAAATCCCTAAGAGCATTATATTCATCTAACAATTTTTGGTTATATACGTCTATAGTGATACCTTTTCTAAAACTGCTTCCTTGTGATTTATTAGCCTTTGCAACCTTGTCAAAAGCTTTTGATAAAAATGATTCATTCTTCATTTTTACAAGTATTCCTCTATCATCCATAGTAGAGTTTAAAAAACAATAATCTGTATATGGTTCTCTATGCATAGATTCAAAATTGCCTTGGACACTTATATCCATAGGATGATACTCTCTGTAGTTACAGGCATTATGAATGCCTCCTATAATCGTAGATATAGGTGGTATAGGATAAGTCATTTTATTATCTAAACACTCTTCTTTTCTGTAATTTGCACTATTTTGAGTCAATTCAATTCTTAATGCTTTCATATATTTACCTACTTTCTATTATAAATTTTATACCTCAAAGTAAGTATTTACGTCTTGTCTCAAGTTATCGAAAAATCCTATTATGCTCATTGGTCTAAGTTTTTCTTCTATCTCTCCTTCATTTATAAATGCCTGTCCTCTTAAAAGTCCTACATTATATTCTTTTGATACTTTTTCTATTAAATCTTGTGATACAACTAATCTATCTTCTTCTACTCTGACTACATTTTCAAAATAGTGAGTTTTTCTATCAGATAATCCTCCTACAACAAATATAGGCTCTGCATTATCTAAGTTTCCTTTTACTGTTAAACTTAAGTTTTCTATTGCACTTAATATAGAATTTACTCTATCTGCTTTTTCTTCTTTAGTTGCTTCTTTGTAGTCTTTGTCATTTTCAAAGTTTTCATCTTTTCCTATCATTTCTAAATCTATAGTTATGCTATATACTTTTAATGATTTATCATATTCATATTGATAAGGCATAAGTCCTGTTTCTTTTGGATTAGCTTGTATATTTAAATTTAATTCTTTTGCTAAATTAGTAGCTAAATATAAGTTATTATGGAATCTAGTTTCATTTACAAAACTTTCACAAGATATTGCATCTGTTAAATAGAATGAACTTTTTCTTATATTTGTTGTTCCCTTAGTGTTCATATATCCACCTTCAAGTGCTCTACAGTTTGATGCATTTAACTCTGTATTAGCTACTTTTTGAGTAGCACCGTTAGATTCTGTTTTTAAATCATCATACATGCCACTTTCCACCATTATGGCATTTTTTAAACTTTCTCTACTTCTTATAGTGTAAACTTTTCTATTTCTAAATACCTTTTGTAATGACGCTATATTTCCTAATCCCTCTGAGTAATTTGAAGTCATATTTGCTACTACTGTTAATGTTAATGCTTTATATTTTTTATTTTCCATTGTTAATTCTCCCCCTTATTTCCCTTCTTTTACTTCTGATTTTATATCTACTAAACCTTTATCATTCGGTTCATAGCTTTTTCCTAGTGAATTTATAAACATATATGCTATATCTTTGTTTTCTTCAAAATCTATAAACAAGTCATCTGCAAAGCTAAAATATGTATCTGAATACTGTGATAACTGTAATAATATTTGGCAAACTCTATCATAATCTTTAAATATTATTGAGCTTATAAGCTTTTGTCTGTAACTTTCTAACTTATTTTCTTGTATTTTACCTTTTACTGCCTTAGCACAAGCATGTATTTTACTTACCATTCTTGCATCAAGGACTTTTTTTGAATTCATCATTGCCCCACCCCTTATCAAATCATTTATTCTTAATAGTTGATTAATTTTATAATTATTTCTATTCTCTTTTAACAACAAATCTATAATTTCATCTAAAAGTATATTGTTTAAAATGCTATCCATTACTTTTCTGTATATATCAATATAATAATCGTCAGTTATCTTATATGAAAAACATAGTGAGTTATAATCAATTTTACTTTTTCCAATAGCTCTTAAAATTTCTATACTAGGTTTTCTTATATATAACGTTTCAAAATAATCTTTATCCCTATTTTTGACTATTACTTCAACATCATAATCTATAAAGTCCGAACTTTCTATAATACCTTTAAATAAAAAGTATCTAGCACTTTTATATTTTCCTTCTGTATTAGAATCATTTTTTATCTTAGCTTCTAATATTTTTTTAGTATTAGATAGTCTGTTTATTTCATAGTTATCATTTATAAAAATTGATTCCCTATCATTAATAAAAGCAAATGGTATAAAGTCAAATTCACATATATCTTGTCCAGCAAAGCTATTTGCATTAAATGCATATCCTATGGATTTACCTTTTTTACCTGCATCTATACAGTATCCTAATAATCTACAGTAATTCTGGTCATCATTAAGCATTTGATTTGTATTACAAAAATTAGCATACATATCTTTTTTGTTTCTAAAAGTTTCGCATATTAGTTCTTCTCTGTTAGATTCAATTAAACTTAGTATTTCTTCACTATTACTCCCATCAAACTTTGTCTTTTTAAACACATTTTCCATTATTGTATTTCCAGATGCATTCTTAGAAAATCTAGCATTTATTTCTTTTATTTTTTCTAAGTCAATTTCATCATTATCTATTTTGGAAAAATATCTAACTCTATCTTCAACAAATTTATGATGTAAGTCTTGTCCATATTTTTTTTCTACAAAATTCAAATACTTTTCTTTTGTAATAGAATTACTATTATATAAAATAGAATCCTCCTCTATTTCATGAAAGTCATTTAATGGATCTATACTTTCAAAATATTCAATAAGTCCTAATATGCTAGCCGAAAATCTCCAATCAGATGGCTCTAACTTAATATCAAATTTCTCATTATCTTGTAACATAGTTTTCAATTAGATTCACCCCCTCTTATAAGTCTTGTGTAACTAAATCTAAATACCCAAACATTGCTCTACGACTACCTAAACCTACATTATAGAAGTATTGTAGAAGAGATGGATGACCTTCTAAGAAAAATGTGCCTACTGTGGTGTCAACATAAACACCATAATGCTTTATTAAAACTTTTTTACAGTTTAACGGTATAAATTTCAAATTATCTATTAACGATTGACTAAATCCTGCTTTTTTCGCTTCATTAGCTAAAACTATTTTTAGTTGTTCATTGAATCTTTCATCTTGATATGTATAGTGAGTGTCTTTATTACTTTCCTTGTTATGATCTCTTACACATAATCCATAAGTTTTAAATATTACCTTTGAATTAGTGATTTTCTGTTCTCTTTTTTGATTGATGTTAATTAGTGTCATTGAATTATTATTAGGTATGTTGAAGTCTTTGTATTTTTGTTTTATAAATGATTGTTGAAGTAACAATCCTGTTTTTTTAGTATTATCAGTTGTAAATAGTACCTTTATTTTATCTTCTTCTAATTCTATATTTTCTTTTGTAAATTTCATTTTTGGAAATTGCACAGAAAAGCTAAAATCTTTTTGTATTGTATCTTTGAAATATTTTTCATAATATTTCCCATCAGACATATCTTGTAATGATTTTTTTATGTAACTTAAAATAACTCGTCTATAGTCTACTGGAAAAGTCTTATTTTTAAGTTGAAATATCAATTCGAATCTCATACCATCCTCCCTTTCTATTTATATTTTCATGGTAACAGATACTATTATCCTAAACAATATACTTCGCAATATTACTTGTAAATTTATAAACCATAAACATATATTTATTAAAGAACTAAAAGTTATTACACATTAACTTTAATATTTGTTTATTATATAAATTTACGCTATTTTTTTATTGCCTAATCTTTCTTTGATTTAAATTTTTCTTAATATTTTCCAAATAAAAATACCGAAGACTCTGATTATATCTTTGTCTTCGGCTGTAATCTATTTATTTTCATTCTCAAAAGGAGTATACCTTTCTTTTCTATACTTCCCAAAGTACCCATCAACAGAGTACTCAAAAACTTCATATGTATTTTTATCAACGTAAAACATCATATTGCCTGTTTTATCTTTACCCATCTTAAAAATATAGTACTCTCCCTTTATTTTAGTTGGGTGATCACCATCTCCCTTGTACTCCACGTCTTTAAACTCTTTTCCACAGGAATTTATGATTGATTTCTTTGCTTTATTAATTTTGTCTGACTTTGTTTCTTTAGCAGCTTCTTGTTCTTGTGACTGGTCATCTTCTTTTACTATGGATATTTTATATTTACTTACATCTTCAATTAAATTTTTTATACTAAAATCAGTAAAAATTCCTATTTCCAGGCCTATAAAGAGACTTATTATTACTAAGTTCCATGGTATGTTTTTATTTTTTATTTTGTTACGTAGATTCTCTATAATGTTTTTCTTTTCTTTTATTCTTTTTTTACTTTTAGTACTTTTATATCTTCGCCTTCTTCTTTGACGCGTAGTATTTGATTTATTGTTTTGTGCTAATCTTCTTCTATCTCTCACCTTTTACCCCCACTGTCAATTGCTAAATATCCATATCAACTATGTAATATTTTTCTTCTTTGCTTTGAATTACTATTTTTTCATCTTCTTTTGATATGTCACCATTATTATTAAGAGTTATGGAAAATTTCATTTCTAAATAGTCTTTGTCTGCATTTTTTCCTTCATAATATTTCTCATCAACTAAGGGTTTTACACTTATGGATTCTTCTTTTATGTCTTTTCCTTTAGAGTCCATATTATTTATAAGAAAATCAACATAAGCTTCAACAAAGTTACCCTTCTCTATTTTTTTCATAGATGAATTATGAGCATCCATATCATCTTCTGAAAGATCTTTTGGTGGATTTTTTTTGTAGTAAAGATGATTTTCATATATAGTTAGTATATCTGATGCTATTTTGCTTCCCTTTTCTTTAAATTTCTTCAATTTGTCAACATCGTTCAAATCCGGGCTTAGGCATTTTATCATTGTGCTTTTGTCTTTGTTGTAAGTTGCTTGAACAAAATGCTCTACCACACTTACTGATGATGAGTTTGCTTTACTAAACATATTTTTAATTAACATTTTGCTGATTGTTCCTATAAATATTCCTATAGTTACACATAGGATACATACCAACACATTCTTAAGTATTTTTTTAATTTTCATAAATAGTACCTTTCTAAAATAGTTTTAAATTTAATATTTGAGTTTTTTAGCTTGGTGCTTTGAATAAAAAACTATTCACTACCTCTTTATATATATACGTTAATTATTAATTTTTCTATATAGTTTAAATGTTGGCTAAATAAAATTTTTCACTCTCTTTCCTCCAGTATGATTATTCAATTTTGAAATATATACCAATTATATACTAAAGATTAATATAATTCCAATTTTATAAGAATCCTATTTTATGGAAAAACCAAGGGTGTATCTTTTTCGATACACCCTTGCCTTTCAAAACAAATCTTACTTATTTACTTCCACAAATTATATATCCTATTTTACACTTTATCCAAATGAAAAACTGATCTAACTTGACCTATAGTATTTCCCAGACTATTTTTCAAATCTTCTCCTCTAAATCTTTCCAAAGCCTTCATCTCTTCCAAAGTTAGCACATCAAGATCCTCCAAACATCTCATAACAACAGGAGCTAGGGCCCTTGTGTAATTTCCATCTTCTATTTTTATGGCAATACCCATATCTACACCATTTACAGCCACACAATAAACACCATCAGCTCCCAGCTTTCCTATAAGTTTTCCATTGGTATTTTTTATTAATTCTGTACAAAATCCATCTATACCAGCAACCATCTCTGGTGCATTGTTCATGGATTTGAAAATTCTATCACAAGCATTTTTAACATCTATTTGTAAATCATCAGTATGAGTAAATTTGGCAAAAGCTAGAGCAGCATTGTAAAGAGGCATGCCGTGAACAGGAACGCCGCATCCATCCACACCTATTAAAATTTTATCTTCATCTATTTCACAAAATTCAGCTACAAGTTTTTTTATATCTTTTTGTAGGGGGTGGTTTATTGAGTTATAATTTTCTATGTCATATCCTTTTGCTAAGCAAGATGCAAGCATTCCACTGTGTTTTCCTGAGCAATCAGAATTGGCTGGAATTAAGTGAATATGATTAGCTATTTGAAATGTTTTATAGTCTTCATTTAAAGAATATCCTCCTCTACAAAGAAGGTTTTCTTGTGTTAGTCCTATTTTCTCAAGTATTTTGTCTATGACTTTTTTGTGTATATCTTGTCCATAGTGAGATGCGCACATAATTGCTATTTCTTCATCTTCAAAATTGTATTTTTCATTGGCTCCACTTAAAAACACATTAATAGCTTGAACTGGCTTTAGTGATGAACGTAAATATGCGACTTTGTAAGGATCTCCTTTGTAGTATTTAAGTTTTCCATCTTTTCCTACTACTGCCACATCACCTCTATGGATATTTTCCACCAATGGACCTCTGCTTACTTCTAAAAGAACTTCTGACATTTCATACTCCCCCTTTTTTTTTAATTATCAACTGTATTTTTTATCAGAAAATTTTTTAATATTTATACTTCTATTATATATTTTTTCTTATTTTAAGGTTAATCTTTAGGATTGTATACTTGAAAAGCAAATATAAGACAAATACCTGATAAGACCGAAAAACTGTAACCTTTGTCTTATTTTCCTTATATGATAGAGTAATATTAATTTTTGAAAGTTGGTGATTATATGGAATTTGACCCAAACAAACTAGAAACCACATTTATCCCACCTATGACACCCTTGGGCCCAATTGAAGGCAGAAAATACACCCTTACTCATTCAGATACTACAGGTATGCTCTTTTTAGATATTGGTCCTGAGTACAATTATTCTGCCATAAATGAAGAACTGAGAGATGAACTTTTGGGAAAATATAAAAGATATGGTTATAACTCATATATATTGATTTTTTATGCTTATGTTGGAGATTCTGATTATTTTGCTGCATCAATGAAGTACGGTGCTTTTAAATATCATCTACCTTTTGCTCTTCAAGCTATTTTTTATGGAGATAAAGAATTATTAAATGAACACGATTTTTTACTTGATACACCTATTTACGTGAAATTTGATTCTGAAATTGCCATTTTTGACAATTATGAAAATTATGGTTATGTAAGAGACTATATCTTATAGTTAATATAAATAAAAAAATCCCAAGCTATTTTTGAACTTGGGATTTCTAATTAAATACTTATGTATCTAGTTTAATTTTCTTTTCTAACAACTATTTTAGAAGGATATTTTCTACCATGATGCACTTTATTATTTGCTATTACTGTAACTTCACTGTTATATCCATCTTTTGTATTACTATTTGGGAATATAAAGTTTTTAGCACTTGATGTTACAGTAAATCTTATCTTATGACCCTTTTTAAACCTATTAGATATTTTTGTAGTTAATATATTTATCTTATATACTTCATCTTTTTCTAAATACTTAGGCTGTGAAAAACCATCTCTATATTTAGCTGAAATAAGTCCATCAGCTAATTTTATAGATTTTCCATTTTCATCAACATCTGTAACTCTAACTACAAAGTCTGTGTCTACAGCATCAGAAGATATATAAAGTTCTACTTCTATATCTCCTGTTATAGTAAAATCTTCTTCAAGAGTATCTGTCGTATAGCATAATATATCTTGTCTTTTTTCTTCTTCTGTGTAATCTTCTGGAACTTCTATTTCATTTTCACTCATATCTATAATATGAGTAGAAGGATTTTTAGGATCATAATCGTAAGCATCCACACCTTCTTTTTCCACATTTTCAAATACAAGCTTTCCATTTCCATCAGATGTATTAGCATTACCTTCACTACTTAAGTATATTTCTACTTTATTGGCTTCTGGTACAGGCCAATTTTTAGCACTTTTCCATTCATTTGAACCAACTGTGTAATATTCTACTGGCTCTGTTTTATCTATTCCATTTTGGATTCCTTTTAAATGTAAATCAAACCACTTTAAGAAGTTTAAATCTAAATCAAATCTAAGAGCATTACTTCCAAAGTCTACTCCATGTAAATCATATCTTGAGTTTCCACTATGTTGCCATGGCCCAAGTATTACTTTACGCTTACCTTGTGGGAAGTCTTTCACTATATCTAAAGCTTCTGTAGTTCCCATTCCATTATCATCAAACCATCCTGACATTATTAAAGCAGGTATTTCTCTTTTTTGACTTCTTTGATGCCAATTTGACATATGCCAAAACTCATTATAATCTTTTTGTTCTAACCATTTATCTAAAAATCCTATTTTATATCCTAAAGCTTGCTCTGGTATTTTATTTAAAGGTCTGATATTTAATACTTCTTCCCAGTCATCTCTTTCCATTAGTTCTGGTTTGAATTTTTGCTGAGATACGGCAAATGCCCATGCTAACATTCCAGAAGTAAATGCTCCACCTCGTCTTGGTAAATCAACAAAAGAACTGCCAGCACAAACTATACTTACCATAGCACTAAGGTATGGATTTCCACTAGCTGATGCTGCCCATTGCACATATCCTAAATATGAACCACCAATCATACCTACTTTTTTACTACTCCATGGTCTATTAGCAATCCATGTTATAGTATCGTCTCCATCTTCAACTTCAAAATAGTTTGGAATCCATTCACCTTCACTTAAGTTTCTTCCTCTAACATCTTGTATTACAACTGCGTACCCTCTTTGAACAAATCTAAAATACATTTGATTATTTAATTCTTTTCCATAAGGAGTTCTAACAAGTATAGCAGGAATATTTTCAGTAATATCAGCTGGTAAAAATACATCTGTTGATAATTTTACTCCATCACGAGTTACTATATCAAACATACCTTCATATTTTACTGGATGAATAGGCTCTTTTATTTCTTTCCACTGAGATAAAAATGTTTTGTCTTCATATCCTTCTTTTATTAAAGCAGAAGCATATTCACGATTAGGACATAGTACTCCAACTAGTTCTTTATCTTCCATTAAAATATTTTGAGGGAATTTAATTTTTCTTTGTATATAATATCCCTTTGATGCTAATTCATATTCCTCATCAAATTTTGTTACTATTTTCTCTTGTTCACTTACAAAGCATTCTTCATAATAATCTATTTTCTTAGCTAGTTCTAAAAAATCTATTTTGCATAAAGCAACATATTCTTGATTTTTTTCTTCAGTTAATTCCTCTTTTTGTGAAAAGGTATTTGTAAAAACATCTAAAGATTCAACAAATACTTGATTCCCTTTAAAATACACATGTGCATATACTATTCCCGATGAATATAGTTTATATTGTCTCATTTTATACCTCCCTAATATATAATACTTATTATATTAAAAGACTATCGTAGTTAAATTAACGACAGCCTTTTTAATATTTACTATTTCTTACATACTCTATTATAATTTAATATATTACATTCCTAAAGCACCTTTAATAAGATAAGCTACTGTAATACCCGCATAGTTACCGCAAGCTCCAGCTAGTACTCCCATCAAAAGACCTATATTTATAAGACCTTTCCACTGCGCACTTGATGCTACTAAAGCTGCTGTTGGTCCATCTGATATAGCACCAACTATTGATAGTAAAACAAACTCATATTTAACTTTAAATAAACGAGTTATTATTAAATGTAATAAAGTACATCCTGCAACAACACAGAAACAGAATATAGTTATATATAAAGTTGATCCAAAGAATTGTTGTAAATCAACTGCAAATCCTATAGTTACTAAGAATAATAACGCTATGTATAATCCTAAGTCAAAGTTTCCTCTAAGTTTTTTAACTTGTGGGAATTGAGCTACTATTATAGATATAGTTGTTATTAGTATTACTCTTCCTGCACTTCTGAATCCTTCACTGAAGAACATTCCTGCAAGTTGTGTAGCTATTGCAACTACTGTAAATCCTATAGCAAGCATCCAAGCTATATCTTGTATACTCCACTCTTTAGAAGCCATAAGTTCTGTATGATCTCCATTACCTTCAAGCTCCTCTGGTGTATGGTGATAAGGCCATATTTTATTAAAGAATTTAGAGTTTCTTAAAATCGCTGGTGCTGCAAACATGAATATTAAAGTTGGTATACCTATTACATAGTCTGCTGCATTTGCTGCTGCTATTGTTTCACGAGCTGCATCAAGTCCTACTGCTATAGCTGTAAGGTTTGAACTACCTCCTGTATATGTTCCTACGAACATCCCAGCAACTTTCCATCCTTCATCTATTTTCCCTCCGAAAACTAAACCAAATATAAATGCCATTACACAAACTGAAAATACAGCTGAACAAAGTGCTATTATAGGTTGTTTAGAAAGTTTTCTCATTTCTTTTAAATCTAAACTAAGTAAACAAATACATATTGAAAGTGGTACACAATACCCTGATATAATTCCATATACCTCATGATTCACTGGTACTATTTTAAAATTTGAAAGTACTATACCTAATACTATAACTGTTAATGCTGGACCTAAAGATTTAAACATTTTAACTCTTTGTAGCCAAAATCCCATCGCTACTGTTAAAAACATTATTAACAGTAAAAAATCTGGTGTGTCAAAAAGTGTCTTCATTTTACTCCCCCTCGTTGTTATATTTAATATTTTTATCCTTTTTTATATTTGTAATATTCTGAATTTAATTCATAAATTAAAAATCAAATTCAATTCCTAATCCTGGCTTATCTAATAATGTAAAGATGTCTTTGTCTCTTTCAAATCCACCCTTCATTCCATTATCAGGATCTACACAATACATGAAACTATCACAATCAGCTTCTGTTATGTTTTTCTTGGCTGCTACTAAACTTGCTCCAGCTGTTATAGCTATTTTTGTTTCAAGCATACAACCAACCATACATCTAACATCATTAGCTTCAGCTATAGCATTTATTTTTAATGCATTATAAAGTCCACCAGATTTCATAAGTTTAATATTTAATATATCTGCTGCATCTATTTTACAAGCTTTTGCTGCATCCATTGGTGATTTAATAGTTTCATCTAACATAACTTTAAGGTTAACATTATCTCTTATTCTTCTTGAATCAGCTAAATTCCAATATGGTAAACATTGTTCTACAGCTTCTACTCCAACTTTTTCAAATTCTTTAAGAACAGCTATTGCATCATTTACACAGTATCCTTGATTTGCATCTACACGTAAACGTATATCATTACCAACAGCTTGTCTTATTAATTGAAGCGCTTTAACATCATCACTAGGATTTATTCCTGCTTTAACTTTTAATATTCTAAAGCCATCTTCTATTACACTCTTTTTAGCTTTTAAAGCCATATTTTCAGGAGTATCTATACCTATTGTCATATCTGTTTGGATTTTATTATCATATCCACCAAGAACTTTATAAAGAGGTTGTCCCATTACTTTACCTTTTATATCATAAAGTGCTATATCTATAGCTGCTTTTGCTGCAGTGTTTCCAACTATTAATCTGTCCATTAAAACATGTATTCCTTCTATATTTAAAGGATCCATACCTATTAAACCACTTCTAAACATTTTTAATGTGTTAACTACTCCGTCAACTGTTTCTCCTGTTACAGGAGCAAAAGGTGCTGCTTCACCTAAACCGTAATAGCCTTCATCTGTAACTATTTTTACTATCACATTATCAGCATAATCTTGCACTGCAAATGCAATTTTAAAAGGTTCCTTTAAATCAATACGTAATTTTTCGATTTTAATATCAACTATTTTCATTATTTTCCCTCCCCATGTTTACACATGCTAAAATATTTTCTTTATTTTGTAAATATTTTATAAAAATTCATGTCAAATACAATTTTTATTTGTCAGAATTTTTTAATATTTGTTAGTATAATATTACTCTAGTTTTTTTATTATTTCAATAAAAATGTTATATTTTTTTACAAATATAAAAATTTTATATATAAATACTATCATAACACCTATAAATCATCCTTTATAACTATATTTTTCTATATACCCACCCGTTTTTTTCATATTTATAAAAAATAAACTATGATTTTAAGTATATATATAAATAATAGAATTATTATTGTTTTATTAACATAGGTTTTATGTTAAAATTAAAGTGAAGTTTTAGTTATAAGCATTACATCTTAATATAAAAATTAAAATGAATAGCTTAGATAAGAGGAGTAATAATGCTTGGAGAAAAAATCAGAAATTTTAGAAAAAACAAGAGTATAACTATACAAGAAATGGCAGATTCAACAGGTTTATCTATTGGATATATATCACAAGTTGAAAGAAATTTAGTAGACCCATCACTATCTTCACTTAGGAAAATATCAGCCGCTTTAGATATACCAACTTATTTACTTATGGAAGTAGAAAAAAATAATAATGACCTTACTATAAGAAAAGATAATATTCTTATAATGAAGCAACCAAAATCTACTATAGAGTACCATTGCCTTACTCCTATGCCTGACGAGAATTTTATACCAAAATCCCTTGTGATTAGATTTAAATTAAATGCTAATAGTAAGGATGGAGATATACCTGTAGTTCATGAAAGTGAAGAGATTATAATGGTTGAGAAAGGTAATCTGATTATTCATACTGGAGATGAGACTGTCGAGCTTATGCAAGGTGACTCCACTATAATCAAAGGAAACATACCTCATATTGTAGAAAATAAGGGTGATGAAGAGGCAGTTGCTATATCTATATTTACACCTGCTTTATGGAAGTTTCCTTACAAAAAATAAATACTTTCTTAATACAAAAAAACTGACACCTAACGGTCGTCAGTTTTTTTGTATTCAAATTTACTACCACAGTTTGGGCAAACTAATTCTGGCATTGATTCATCTTCTAACGAAGCTACCGCTCCAAAACCAAATATTATATCTTCTCTAAATTCTTCAATAAGAAATTCAGCTACTCCTTTTTCAAATCCACATGAATTACATTCATAGTCATATAGTTTTTGCCCAATACTCATTTCTCTAATTCTTTTAACATCATATTTCTCCTGAAATCACTTTATTTAATATATTGGGCTAATTTCTGCCCATTCCAAGGAATATTTTCTCACATACTTACTCATATCACTATTATACACAAGTTTTCCATATGTTTGAGTGCAATATAATCTCCTAACATGTAAAAAAGCCAATAACTAAAATTTAATTTTAGTTATTGGCTTTCCATTTATTTAACTTGCTTGATTTTCAAGTTTATTTTCATCATCTTTTTTAACTGCTGATTTGAACATAGTAACTGCTGTGTAAAGTACTACTACAACTACTAACCAGTTTAACCAGTATACTGGAAGATTAGTAACAAATAATATTGCAAGTACTGAACCTACTATACCACCTAGAGTTATACCCATAGATACTTCTCTTACATAAGCTCCTTCTTTAACGAACTTAGTACAAGCTATTGGTCCAACAAATGCACATGATCCCATCATTATTGGGAATGCTGCCTTTGGATTCATTCCAAGAAGTGCAACCATTGCCATACATGGTGCATATAATCCTATACCTGCAGTCATTAATGCTCCAAGTACAAAGTTACCTACAACACCTATTATTAATTTACTTCCTTCAAGTCCTATTGCATCTCCACCTGCTGGCATTACTCCTAATTGTTTTGCTACTAGTAATCCTGCTGTTGCAAATAAAGCTACTCCCATAGTTAACTGAACTTTCTTTTCTGGTAATTTAGATATTACTCCTGCTCCTATCCAAGAACCTACTACTGCAGCAACTATCATACATATTAATGTAAATATATCGATTTCTATTGCTGTTAATGACATAAGTGCTTGTGCTACCATTGGTAGTGCATGAGCTACGTTTAATGTTCCTGGTAATAATTTATCAGGCACGTTAACCTTCTTGTCAAATTTTAAAATTGCTGTTGTTGTTGCAAATGATCCTACCCCAATTGCATCTAGGAAATCTGTTATAAATCCTATGATTAAACTTTTCTTAAAAATACCATTGTTAGCTGCATTTCTGTTTTTTCTAAAGTCATTTACATAGACTGTTGAAAATCCTGCTGAAATTACTGCTATTGCCCCTAAAATTGCTTTTAACATAATTATTTTGCCCTTCTTTCTTTTATTTATTGTCGCGAACAAATTATATCACCTTCGAAAATGTTTTCCAATAGTATTAATATTTTTTTATATATATTTTTTACTTATTTTATATATATTTTAACAATCATAAAATTCTAATATTTTACATTATTTAGAAAAATATAAAAATTAGGTAAGAGTCAGAAAATTTATTTATTTTGGAAATTATAGAAAGATTAACCTATATAATCTTTTTCATTTTTCCTATTGAACTTAATGGTATTACATGAGGTACGTCGTTATCATCCATATAAATCCTTGATTTAACATGATATACATCTTTGATCATTTTTTCTGTGAAAATTTTTTTAGGATGACCACTGTCATATAAACTTCCATCATTTATCACAATTATTTCGTCTGCAAAACGTGCTGCTAAATCCAAGTGATGAAGGGTAATTAATGTGGTAAAATTATTTTTTTCAGTTAATTCTTTCAAAAGTTCTAACATTTCAAATTGATGATTCAAATCCAATGCACTAGTGGGCTCGTCTAGTATTAAAATATCTGGTTCTTTTACTAATGCTTGTGCTATAAATACTAGCTGTCTTTGACCTCCACTAAGTTCTCCTATATTTCTAGATGCAAATTCTTCTATGCCTAATTGTTTCATTACTTCATGAACTTTTTCAATATCTTTGTCTGACACCTTAAAAGATAAAGAGTTCATTCTTCCTAGCAAAATAACTTCAAATACATTTAATACAGCTCTACAATCATTATTTTGTGAAAGATAACTTATTATTTTTGTAAACTCATCATTTTTATATTCATTTATAGGCTTATTATTTAATAAAATATTGCCATTACCTTTTAGGCTGCCCGTTATATTTTTTAGCAATGTTGATTTACCTGTTCCATTAGCACCGATTATTGCTGTTACTTTTCCAGTCTGTGCAGTAAAATTTATATTATTTAATACATATTTATCTTTATATCTAAAACTTAGATTCTCCACATTTATCATTAAAAATAACCTCTTTTCTTAGTTAGTATAAGAGAAAAGAAAAATGGTACACCTATTATTGCTGTAACTATACCTATTGGGAATATTGCACCTGATTTTATTATTTTACTACCTATTGATGCTAGTGATAATATGCCAGCTCCACATATGGCTGACATAGGTAAGAAAAATCTTTGATCTTCTCCAACTAGTATTCTAGATATATGTGGTCCTACAATTCCAATAAAACCTATAGTTCCAACAAATGATACTGCTACAGATGTTATTATAGAAATTGTTATAAATGACTTAAACCTAAGTCTTTCAACATTTACTCCAAGTCCTGCTGCTTTTTCATCTCCTAACTTTAAGGCTGTAAGTTTCCAAGATTCTTTTATCATAATTGGAAATATTATAATGAAAACAACAAACACAACAGGTATATTGCTCCAATTAGCTTTTGTAAGACTTCCTAATGTCCAAAATACAATATTTTGTAAGGCTTCAGGTGATGCTACATATTGCATAAGTGACTGTAATGCTTGAAATAAAAATAATAAACCTATACCTGCAAGTACCATTGTTTCTGATGTGAATTTTTTTGCTTTGCTAATTAAATATATTAATAAACTAGCAATAGATGAAAATACAAAAGCACTCACAGGAACCATAAAGTCACCCAAAAACTTTAGTGTACCTAATCCTGTTACAATTGCTAATGATGCCCCAAATCCAGCTCCAGCAGAAATTCCTAAAGTATAAGGACTTGCTAGTGGATTATCTAGTATGGTCTGCATACCCGCTCCTGCAATGCCCAGTGACGCTCCTACAATTAGTGCCATCAATGCTGTTGGTAGTCTTAGTGTCCAAATTATAACATTTGTATTTTGTGCCACATCTGGTGAATGAATCAAAGATAAAATTACATCTTTTAAAGATAACATAGCTGGTCCTACTAATATGTCTGTTATAAAACTTATAAAGCATATAGTAATTCCCAAAGCTAAAAATATTACTTTCTTTTTACTTTCCTTTCTATATTCAAACTTCTCCACTTTTAATTCCATTAATATTTTCCTCTTATTTTAATTTTGTAAACCATAATCCTCCAAATTCATATGGTAAGAATTTTTCATAGAATTCTTTTAATGTAGCTTTTGGATCTGTATCTTTAAATTCATCTGGATAGAATGTTTTTGCCAGATACTCTATTACTGCACAGTCATACACTTCTCTGCTAATAGCATGGTGCATTGAGTAAACTTCTTTATTTTTCACAGCTTTTAAATTAGACCACCCATCCCTTTTAGTAAAAGCTTTTAACAATTCTTGTGAATCTTTTTCATTTGCATCAAATCCTAATCGCATAGAGTTACTTTTTTCTGGCCAATATGATCCTGTTATCATGATTATGTCTGGATCTTTTGTTAAAAGTAATTCTGGATTTATTGGTTCTGCTTCTTTTATTACTCCATCAGTTATTAAATCTGCACCACATTTTTTAGCTAACATTCCCCATGAATAGTCTCCAAAAGAGTTTCCATATTCTTTTGGGCCACCCATTCCAACTTCTATGTACACACTTGGTTTTTTAGACTTGATTTTATCAATACGGTCATATACCGCTGTTACTTTTTTATTGTAATAATCTATTATTTCACTTGCTCTATCTTCATACCCTAATATTTTCCCCATAATAGATATTGTTTGTTTATGTTTTTCTAAATCTTCAGAATGATAATCTGTGTATACTACTTGTATTCCTGCTGCTTCTAGTTTAGGTTGTACACTTTGCTGTGCTGTTTTCTTTAAATCCATTGGGAAAAATGCTACCTCTGCACCTTGAGAAATGGCTAGCTCTGTGTTAAATGTATCATCATCTATACTTCCTATATCAGGAATTTTCTCCAACTCTGGAATATCTTTTTTAAACTGATTCCACATATCTAATCTATAATTTTTTAATCCTGCATCCATACCAACGATTATATTGCTTACATCTTTGCCTGCTAGTGCCGATATGGTCATAAAGCCTCCTCCCGAACCACTCCACTGAACTACCGCTTTTTTTGCTACCTTATCAAAAGTAACTTTACGACCTGCCAAATCCGTTATTTCTATTTTTTTACTAGAATTGCTATTTTCTTTATTATTACTATTTGTAGAACCACATCCACTTAATAGACTCATACTTATCATCATCATTGATAAAACTATTGAAAGTATTTTACATCTCTTTTTCTTCATCTTTATCCCCCTATTATTAAATTATGTTTTCTTTATTCCACCATATAACAGCAGATTTTGAACTCACCAAACATTTTCCATCTATTGCATTTTTTTCAACTGCTTCACGAATTTTTTCTTCTATTTCTGGAGTTACTTTTTCATCATACTCTTCCGTCATGATTTTTTGACAGCTTATCTCGTCTTCTATGGAGCGTTCACATCTATAGTCAATCATAGTAACATTTGGACATCTTCCTTTTGCAAATAACAAATTGAAAAGCACTTGAAATTCATCAAAATCCACTTTATTTTTTCTTACACCAATACTTTCCTTTATTTTGTCGTATGATTTTCCATCAGTTGGAATACTCGCTATTATGGCACAATATTTTTTCGAGATTTCCTCCATTTTTAAAATTTCAGGCCATACATCTTCAAACATCCATAAAACTAATGATACTGTTACTAAGTCGTATTTATTTTTTATTGATTCACTTGGCACATCTTCCAATACATTTTCTATTATGTCAAAATTAGAAATTTCTTTTTCCTTGGCATTTTCTTGTAATATTTTAATCATTTCTTTAGATGGCTCTAACGCTGTAACCCATTTTGCTTTTTTTGCAAAAGGTATTACAAATGATCCTGGACCCGCTCCAATATCTAGAACTGAAGATTCAGATGTGATAATATCATTGAGGGCTTGTTGAACTTTTCTACCAAAATCGTAATCATTACTTTTTCTCATTTTCGAAAAATCTTTTGCTCTTTTATCCCAATAATCTATTTTGGGATTAGCTTTAATTTTAGCTTTTCTTTCTCTAAATTTTTCTTTCCACTTTTCTTCCCAATAAACACTACTCATTGAATTTCCCCCTTTTTTAAACAAAAAAAGTCATGAATCCCCTAAGGTCTTCATGACTTTTTCAATAGTTTCAAAACTATACACTATGTTCTATTTTCTTAACTATATAGTAAGCATTCTTTATTTATATTGTCAATATTTTTATATTTTCATTAAAATTCCCTAATCAAATTACCAGATTATATGATAAATTTTTATTTCCTATTTGTTTACTTCTTCATAAGTGTATTTATCTAAAGTATTGCTACCTATATAATATTCACCCATGCGATAAGTTTGAGGATTTACCAAATATGATACTAAATAACACCATTCATCCTTATAATAAACAGGCCCATCAATTATACATGCTTGTTCATCATCGCCCTTTTCAAGTATTTTATTTATTTCATCTTTAGAATATTTGCCCTTCTTACTTGAAGCTTCATTATCATAACTTGTGCTTTCCTCTGGTTGCTTTTCATATTTTACTCTTTTTTCACTTCCACTAGGAGAATATTTATACAAAGTAAAGTCATCGGCATCTACTAAGTAGGCAAAATCATTTATAGTAAGCATTTCACCATTTTCATCTAAGTACACTCCTACAAATACATAATTTTGTAATTTAAACTCTTCATCTTCTTCGCAATAACTTCCACTTGGTGAGTAAACATAATGTATCTCGTCTTTGTTTTCTTTTGTTTGCTCATAAAGTTTTTCTCTTGCCTTATTTATGTCAGATTTTATTTTATCTAAATCTAAGTTTGAAACTTCTTTAAAGTTTGTAGCTAACATATTATCTAGCTCAACTTCGTTTATTGTTGATTTAATTTTGTCTTCACATTCTTCCTTACTTAATAAATTCTCTTTTATTAAATGATTTTTATTATTAGGATCATTTAGTGTAAACCTTATTTCATTTTCATTCTCTTTATTTAATAATACCTTTAACTTATATTCATCTTCTGATTCAGATTTAAAAGTATAATCAACTTTATAGCCATCTTCACTTAATTTTGTATCTGCTAATTGTAAACATTCTTCTTTATCTTTGCTTATGGAATAAAGTGAGGCTTTCTCATTATTAAATGCAAAAATAAATGTTCTTTCTACGCCATAGGCATATTCTTTATTATCCCATTTATCATCTGAAACAGTGTAATACAGGTACTTATTGTTTAATTTTTCCCCCATAAAATTTTCAGGTTGTGCTGCTTCTTTTACTTCTTCTTTGCCACATCCAACAAATAAAATCATTAGCGCCGAAATTAAAAATAATATAACCCTTTTTTTCATAAATTTTCCCCCTATTTTGCTTTATTAATTATTTTAAATATGCATTATATTTTGCTACATACTTTGCTATATATTTTTTATTATTCAACCATTTCTAACTTAGTTAACTTATAGGTTTTATCTATGTCATTAAATATAAATTCGTATTTATTATTAAATATTTTTTCCTTTTGCTCATCACCTTTTGTTATTTCATATACTTCTTTTACAGTTATACTACCTTTTCCCTCATCTTCATTATAATTAAAGTCAATTATTTCATGATTAACATATCTTTCACTTATACCTTTTTCATAGAACTTAGGTACATTATTTTTTTGCTCATTATATAAATTGCTACCTACGCTAAGTAAGTCTTCTATATATGAAAAATCATTGTAGTTCACTGCATCTGCAAAGTAATATAAATAGTCATAAATTAATGTAAAAACAGAGTCTTTTACTTCCTCTGATGATGGTGGCTTAGTATACTCGTAGTTTAAGTATATATCTGAACTTCCATCAATTTGTACCACATTACTTTTTATGCTCTTTCCTTTATATTTTAAAATACCATATACAGTGTCTCCATCTTTTAGTCCTGATATTGTACTAATTTGTCTAACTGTTTTATCTGTACTTTTGTCGTTTATGTAGATGATAGCATCTGGTTCATCACTATTTATTTTATTGTTGTTAATAGTTCCTTCCATGTTTATGTAGTTTGTTAATTCTCCATAGAAAAGATCTATTTCTTTAGATGCCTTTGTTTTTTCAAAATCATTGTCACATGATATAACTAACTTATATTTTCCTGGTAAAAGTGGACCTACTTCTCCACCTTTTAAATCTTCTTCTATTAACTTTTCACCATTATATAAATCAATTTTTGCATCTTGATATGTGGATTCTAATTGTATATATCTAGGGTTTATACCTATATAACATTTTTCTTTAAACAATACTTTCTTTTTTACTATACTAAATGGATTATTATCATTTGTACTATCTTCCACTGAATACATTTCTCTTAAGTATTGAATATCATTGTTTAAATTTGAAGGATTCTCTTTGTAATATTCTATTATTAGTCCTAAGTTTTCTTCTGTTATATTTAATCTTTTGTCACTGGAAATCATTATTTTTTTTAGTTTAGATGGATTGTCATTTATTATTGCTTCCTCAAATTGATTTATTACTTTTTCTTGAGTTTGTGGTATTGATACAACTGTTATTCCTACAATAAACAGTACTGAAATTGAAAGTATTAGAATTTTTTGTAGTTTGCTTAAATTTTTAGCTTTGTTCATAATTTTTTCGCTTTTTTCTTTAAGAAATGATGTTGCTTTTTTAGAGTTTTTGGATACCTCTGTGCCTATATGGCTAAAGGTTGTATCTTCTATTTTGTTACCACATTTATAGCAGTATTTTTCATTGTTGCTTACTTCTGTGTTGCATTTATTGCACCTCATAATTTCCGCCCTCTCAAATATTTTTAATTTTTTCAACATAAATTAAAAAGGACATTGAACCTTAAATCCAATGTCCTTTTGATTTCATTTTAATAATAATAAGACATTGCCCCAAACATTGAGCCAAACATAACTACAGATAAGAATACTAATATAATTGCTAAAATCGCTGGTATTAAGAATAATACTAGTGGAAGAACCATATTAGTACCACCATTTTTGCTTATCAATGACTGTCTATAACTACTATCTGCACAATTAATTTCTTGGAATTTCTTATTTATATGATCTAAGTATAGTGAATTGGCAAAAGTACCTAAACCTATCCAAATGCATATATCCAATATCCATCCTATAACAGGAACAAATGATAATAGTAAACTTGCTAAAAAGTATAATAAACCTTGAACGTACATTTTTCTATATAGCAGCCAATAAGTACCTGCTAAAAATGCTGACCAGTTCCAAGTTTTTTTATCTCCAGTCATTTTAATTTGCTCAAATTTTCCTAAATAGAACATTTGATTCTTTGAAATAAATGTGTTCATTTCTTCTTCGCTATAATCATTTTCCGAATAATTGCTTCCAGAACTTCCCCCTTGTGAATTATTTTTGTTAAGTTCTACTTTTTTTAGAGGCTTCCCACAACCATTGCAAAATGAACTTGTAGATTGATTTTCTTTACCACACTCCGTACAGAAAACTACGCCTGAATCTGTTGATTGCATATACATCTTCCTTTCTTGATAAATTACTTAAAAATAAAGTTGTAAATCTTTATATTAATTTTCTACCCAAAATGTTACAACTTTAATAACCCGAAGAGTATAATATCATATATTATTTTCTAAATTTGTCGTAATTTGTATTTTTTGTACATTTTTTCAATAAAAATAACATTTAATATCATAAATAGTCCTATTTAGGCAAATAAATATCCAGCCTAATAATTTAAGCTGGTTATTTTTCTTATCTATTAATTACTTTTCTTTTTCCCCTTACTATCAGTATAAATCTTTGTTGTTACATTCATATTTTCATCTAGTTTTTTCTTATTGTCATTTAATGACTTTAGCAAACTTCCTTTGTCGTTTTGATCGTACTCATTATTAACTAGTATCATTGTATCTTTTATGTAATCCTTCATAACCTTAGCTATATCATATATATCAGCATTGTCAGGATCTGATTTACTAACAATATAGGATGCCAAGTAATAATTATCTTCCAACTCATCTGCAAGCTTTTCACTTTTGTACTGATCAATTAAATAGTTCATTGCTTCTTGTTTAATATCTTTTGACGTATTGCCATATAAATCATCTAAAGCTACTAATTTATCAATAGTATTTAATTTATTTTCTGTTTTTTTCAAATCTGAAGTTATTTCTTTTGATTTGTTAGCATATTTAGCCACTTCATCAAAAGATTTTATATTTAAATCCTGAAGTTTTTCTTCATTATCTAATTTTTCTTTATTTGCTTCGTATACTTTGTTTACTTCTTCTGGTGTTTTTAAATCCCTTAATTTAACACTTGAATTATTTGCATTACATCCTACTAAACCTAACATTAAAATACATAAGACACTTTTTCTTAAAATTGATTTCATAATACCCCCTATTTACTTATTTTGACAAATTTTCTTATCTAATAACCATTATATCATTTTGTCTTAATTATTTTGGTAGTATTTATAGTATTACTACTATGTGCTTAGTATTCTAACTTAGTTTTATATTTCTTGTTTCCTTACATTTATATATGTATGATATGTATAAATAAAAAAATCCAATAGATGTATTATCTATTGGATTTTTATTTTGCAATTTATTTATTCAACTTCATGATTTTTACATGCTTTATCTGTAAAAAATAATAGGGTTATGATTAAAATAACAGATACTATCATCATAATCCAAGGCTGAATAACTAAAACTCCAAAAATATCATAAAATTTATAATATCCTAAGGTATTGTTAATATTTGCAATATTTATAGGAAATAAATCTATTATATAATCTATAAATTTAGGCATAGTTCCCATGTTTATAAATCTAGGAACAAATAATAGTCCTAGTGTCATAATTATAACTGTAAATGAGTTTTTTAACTTTGATGATATAAACATGGCTATAGATGTAGCAACTAAGCACCCTATATATCCAAATACTACAGACAATAAAAACGCCTGTAAAAAATTAATATTGTACATTGAGTGCCAATAAGTAGATACACTCTGTATTTTACAGTTCCATCCTTCAAAGCCATATATAAAAAGTCTTATAAATGCTGCAAACCCTATGGATATGAAATAAAATATAGTTGTAAATATAAAAGCTGCTTTAAACTTTGATTTTATTAGCTTATCTTTTCCATACTTTGTTGATAGTATAATACCATCTATCTGATTTTCGCATTCTGATGAGAATATCGATGAAATACATATACTGGCGCATATTATTATCACTATGGAAATTAAACTCATATCCCAAATTAATTTAAACCAACCATCAGTATAATTATAGTATAGTGGTGTGTCCATCTTATTTGTAGTTTTTATAATTTTATCTTTTTCTTTATTTGTATATTCATATGAAGATTCATGTTCTATATAATTTAAGACTTGTTTTTCTCTATTTGAGTAAAATTTTATTCCATCTTTTGATTTTAAATTTGCAGAAGCATCTACTCCTAATAATAGGGACTGTCCATATGATCTATCAATTAAACTATCTATATCTTTATATTTTTGCCAATGAGTATAGTATTCTTCTTCATTTAACCCATCGAAATCACCCGTATTTTTAGAGCTTTTTTGTAAACTGTTATATATATTTATTACATCAGATATTCTTTTTTCAGTTAAATTCCCATTTAAATTATTAACTTCTTCTCTTTTTTTAGTTATAGCAGATATTCCTTTTTTTAAGTTTCCTGTTAAATCACTACCATAAGACTCTCCTGATATTGAGAAAACTAAATTTATTATGCATACTAAAAATACCATAGCTATAGCCATTATTGAGCTTCTTCTTTTAATTATTTTTTTTAACTCAAATTTAGTAAGTTCATTCATTGAATTTTAATTACCTCCATTATTTTCATCATTTAAGATATGGTATATTTATTAAAAGTTTTATATGTTAGAGTAAGTAAAATCATAACTAAAATTATTGATATTATAATCATCATATATGGTTGTGAAATTAAAACTCCAAACAAATTATAGAATTTATAATTATTTAAAATACTGACTATATGAGTCATATTTAATGGAAGTAAATCTGTAACATATGATAATAAATTAGGTATTATATTTATATTTATCAAACTTGTAGCAGATAAAACTCCTAATGATAGTATAACTGTAGTAAAAGGTGTTTTTAGCTTTGCTGAAATGAACATAACTAAAGACATTATAATCAGTGATGCAAGATATCCTAATAAAGTAGCTAATAAAAATGCTTGTAAAAAGTTTATATTATACATGGAATACCAATATGATGCAGAAGTTTGTATTTTACAATTCCATCCGTCAAATCCATATGTGAAAAATCTTAAACAGGCAACAAAAGCCATAGAAGCAAAATAAAGAATTGTTGTAAATATAAAAGAAGCATTAAATTTTGCCCTTATTAATTTATCTCTTCCGTGTTTAGTAGATAATATAATACTATCAACCTGAGTTTGATATTCTGATGAAAATAAATGTGCTATACATATACAGATGATAATCAATATATATATACCAAATGCATCATCTATTTCACCCAATAATGCTCTCCATCCATCTGAGTAATTATAGTATAAAGGATCCTCCATATCTCTTACTGACTCCATAATTTTTTCTTTAGATGAGTAGTTATTATTTTCTATAAACTCTTTTATTTTATCTTCACGCTTCAAGTAAAACCCATTTATATCTTTTGGTGTAAGTTTATTGATAACTTCAGAATCAGTGACCCCTATTGGATTATTTGCTTTAACTAGCAAGGAATCAATATTTCCATACTTTTCCCAGTATTTGAAATAAGCTGAATCATTAAATCCACTAAGACTGTATTCATCAGTAGGAAGATTCTCTGGCTTACTTCTTAATTCATTATGAATACCTATTATCTCGGATAGTCTCTTTTCTGTTAAGTCACCTGATAAATTATTAAATGCTTCTTTTCTTTTTGAAATAGCTGACATTCCTGTATACGAGCCACCATACATTTCATTTGATAGTTGAATAAAGAAACTTGTCATTAAAATTGAAAATAATAATATTATTCCAATAACTGTACTTTTTCTCCTAATAATCTTTTTCAGTTCAAATTTAGTAATAGTATTCATTAATTTTGCTCTCCTTTTTCATTGAAGTAGTATAAAAATACATCTTCTAAATTAGGCTCATCATATGTGCAAATAGCGTCATCTATATTAGGTTTTTCATCTCCTACAATTCTTGCAATAACATATTTATTTTCTCTAATTAAATTAGAAACCTTAAATTTTTTACTAAGATTATGAAGTTTATTTTCACTTACTTTTAAGTTGTATACTTTTCCTCTTAGTTTATCTATCATTTCAGACGTAGTTAACTTCTCTACTAATACACCATCTTTCATTACTAGGATTTCATTAGCAATAAATTCAATATCAGATGTTATATGAGTAGATAGTATTACTATTTTATCTTTAGAAATATCTGCAATTAAATTTTTAAATCTTATTCTCTCGTTTGGGTCTAATCCTACTGTGGGTTCATCTAAAATTAATATTTTGGGGTCATTTAAAAGAGCTTGGGCAATTCCAAGTCTTTGCTTCATACCACCTGAGAATTTACCAATTTTTTTTCTTCTCTCTTTTTCCAAATTCACAAATTCTAATAATTCATCAACTTTTGCTTTAACATCATTCTTATGAATCCCTTTTAAAGCACTTACATATTGTAAAAATTCTTCAGCAGTAAAGTTCTTGTAAAGTCCTACATTCTGTGGAAGATAACCAAGTAAATTTCTATATTCAGGTCCTAAATCATCTTTATTTTTTCCATCAACTAAAATTTCTCCACTACTTGGTCTAGATACATCTGCAAGTATCCTCATTATAGTTGTCTTTCCTGCTCCATTTGGTCCAAGTAATCCATATATTCCTGAACTTAGTTCTGTCGTAAAATCCTTCACCGCTATTTTATCATTAAATTGCTTACTAACTTTATTTATAGTTAATATCATTTTTTCTCCTCCTATAAATCTTGATATTGATAATCATAAAAGTTTATTGACTGTTTATAAAATAATCTTAAAGAATATATCATTGTTATAAATGACAGGGCTAACACTGCCAATTCCGCAAAATGGCTTATGTTAAGTTGAATATTATTCATTAAAATTATTGATAATATCCATATGGATAGACATATTGCAATACTATTAATACTTCTATATATAGACACTATTACTAATGAAACTGATGATGTTAAAAATATTGGAATTAGCCATAAAACAAGCATTTTTAATATATTTACACTAGAATAGGTATTTGTTAGTAAAATACTTATAATAAGACCTATTCCTATTGAGAAAACTCCAATAATAATTATCTTACTTAATAGTATTTCTCTTAAAGAATACTTGTAACTTAACTCTATTTCCCAAACACTTTCATCCCTTCCTTTTATTAATTCAAATACACCTAACAAAATAGGTATAGGTGCAATTGAAATAGCAGTTTCATATATATTAAATTCAAATTTAACTGTTATTATAGTTCCTAAAAGTACTAGTAATAAAGATAAAAACCAGTATAGTTTACTTACAAAAGTCAAGTTTAACTTAATAAGCTCTAAACTTGACTTTACATTAGGGTATAAATTAACTTTATGCTTTCTTTCAGTTACTGGCATGTAATCTCTTAATACATCTATTGTAGCTTCTATTTTGTATTCATTTACTTCTGGAACTATATAACTATCTAGAAAATTTTCTATTTCTTTTAAATCTTCTTCCAACAAATCTTCAAATTTATCGTCATCTATATTTTTATACTTTGTTTCTAAAGTTTGTATTTTGTGTTTTTTCAACCTTTTCACCTCCTAATATTTTTTTCAAGCTTTTTACTCCATTAAGTAATCGTGACTTTATAGTATTTTCATTAGAACCTGTAATCTTACTTATTTCTTTTATCTTTAAATCATCATAATATTTTAAAATAATTGCTTCTCTCTGAAGAGGCGATAATTCACTTATTGCTTCTTTAACCTTTTTAGTTTCATCTTTTTGAGATAGTATATCTATTAAATTATTCTTATCTTCTATATCATGATTGTCTATATCATCAATATTTTGAAAATGTTTATATGAACTACTTTTAAAATAATCATTTTTTACATTTACTGCTATTTTTAATAACCAGCTTTTGAACTTTCCTTTTTCATCATTAAACTGATTAATATTCTTGATAACCTTTATAAAAACTTCTTGAGTTAAATCATAAGATAACTCTGAATCAGATGTATTTCTATAAAGAAAACTATGGACTATGTTATAATTTCTTTTAACTAAAATCTCCATTGCATGTTCATTTCCATTTTGTACTTCTTTTACTAAGTTCTCATCTGAATGTGGCATTAATTAACCTCCTTTCACTATATACAACGATTTATTTTAAAAAAAGTTTTATAGTTTATTAATTTATTTAGGATCTATTAGACAATCTCATAATAAATAAAAAATATAAATGGTTAGATATTGGTGATACACCAATATCTAACCATTTATATTTGGGTTAATATTAATTTGTAATATATTAATACTAAATTATACTTTAAATATGGAACATTTCTATTTTAGTTTAAATGTTAATTTAACAGGATTATGATCACTATATATAAAGTCTTCATTTATATTTTCTGCCCTAGCTTCAATATTGTCAGATACAATAAACCCATCTAAAACTGAAGTATAGTTAACACCTTTTTCATAAGGAATATCGCAGCTTCTACAAGTTGGAACTTCTGTATTATTTAAAGCGTTTACAACACTCATTCCTTCTACAATATCCTTGTCATTTAACTTAAATACCCAGTCTGGAATTTGCTGTTTACTTTCAAATGCATCTACAGTTTCTCCTAAAGCGTGATTAAAATCTCCCCCAACAATTACATAGTTTCCTTTTTTATATTCTTCTTCCATGATTTTGTTAAGCAATTTTAGCTGGCGTGCTCTTATAGTACCACCTTTGTCATAAGCAGACATATGATTGTTTATAAGAACTAGTTCCTTATTGTTTTCCACTGGGTAACGTGATATTGTAAAGCAACGGTCCAAGTCGAAGAATTTAGTAAAAAAGCTTTCATCTACTGGATAACTTTTTCTTGTTGCTGATGTGGCCTTGTATTTTGACATGGTAAGCAGTCCTGCCTCCACACTTCCATGGGGCTCATTAAAAGGATATAACATATATGGTGCATGAAAATTCAATGCAAATATGCTTGAGTAATTTGGAAGTTTTTTCTCAAAACTTTCCTTTTGATTTATATTATAACTACGAGTTGCATTCACATCTACTTCTTGTAGTAATGCAAAATCTGGTGAAAGTTTTTTTACTGTTTCTATGGACCCATTAGTGTTTTTTAAAGCATTTTCTTTGCTTACTGCTCTTGAATGTTCTCCAACAACAGCAGTCCCATCTTCCATTTCTCCAGTATCCATAAAAAAGGAATAATCTTGATCATAGGCTCCAAAGCCAATGTTATATGTAACAGCAGAGTAATTTTTACCTGTTTTTATGATTTCTTTTTTATTGTTGGTTATTTCTAAGGATTGGTCGTCTTCTATTCTATAGTAATTAATTTGCATATATGCTATATAACCTACTACAAAAATTACAAGCGCTAGTAGTAAACCACCTACACCAATAAATACTTTTTTTAAGACTTTTATACTCTTCGCCCCCCTTTTGATTATTTTATATGTTTTTTATTAGTACTATTATTAATATTATATCAGCAAATTCTTGTGGAATATAAAAAATAAATCAATGCTCACATAAGCATGAGACTCTTTTGCTGTAAGTGATATTTTTTCTGTCTCTTCACCGTGAACTGCTACTGAATTATTTTTATTTCTTGACTATATGATATCAATTACATATAATGTACTTATACAATAAGTACACTACATTACGAAAGGAGATGCAACATGGAAATTATAATCAGCAGTAATACAAGTAAGCCAATCTACGAACAAATAACATCACAAATGAAAGCTATGATTATGAGTGGAGAGTTAAAAACAGGTGACCCAATCCCTTCTATGCGTTCACTTGCTAAAACAATTCATGTTAGTGTAATCACGGTTCAAAAGGCTTATGAAGACTTAACACGAGATGGTTTTATTGAAACCACAGTTGGAAGAGGAAGCTTTGTAGCTGCTCAGAATAAAGATTTCATACAAGAAGAGAAGCAAAAACAAGTTGAAGAACATTTAATGATAGCGGCTGATATTGCCCGCACCAACGGTATTAAATTAGAAAAAATAACAGAACTACTTAAAATATTCTATGAGGAGGATTAATAAATGGATTACGCTTTAAAAGTTGAAAATCTTTGTAAGGTTTATGAAAATACAGATTTCAAATTAGATAATGTAACTTTTAATATACCTAAAGGTTCTATATTAGGGTTTGTAGGAAAAAATGGTGCTGGAAAAAGCACCACAATCAATTCAATTTTAAATATTATAAAAAAGGATAGTGGAACAGTAAAATTTTTCGGTTGTCATATGACTGATGATGCCACTTCTATTAGAGAAGACATTGGAGTTGTCTTCGATTGTGTTAATTTTAACCAAGATTTAACGGCGAAGAATTTGGAAAAGATTTTGTCAGATATCTATAAAAATTGGGATAAAGATTTATTTTTTTCTTATCTTGAAAAATTCAAAATTCCCAGTGATAAAAAAATAAAAACATTTTCTCGTGGTATGACTATGAAATTTTCAATCAGTATTGCTCTTTCTCATAAAGCGCGCTTTCTAATTTTAGATGAAGCTACTGCCGGTCTTGATCCTGTTGTAAGAGAGGAAATTTTAGACACATTTTTAGATTTTGTGGAAGATGAGAACAACTCTATTTTAATATCATCTCATATATCCAGTGACCTTGAAAAAATTGCTGATTATATTGTGATTATTGATAATGGTAAAATTATTTTAACAGAAAGCAAAGATGCTTTAATTTATGATTATGGTATTGCCCGCATGAAACGAAATGATTTTGATAAACTTGATAAATCTGAATATATTTCTTATAGACAAAGAGGCTTACAGATTGAGGCTTTAATTTCAGATAAAGTTAGTTTTTCAAAAAAATATCCTAATGTTACTTTAGATGTAACAAGCATTGATGAAATTCTACCACTTATTACAAAAGGAGAACAAACATAATGAAAGGTTTAATAAGAAATAATTTTTATTCAGTTGGCAGCGCTTTAAAATGGAATATAGCTTTTTGCATTGTTGCAAATTTTGCAGTCATAATTGGAGCAGATAAAATTGCTAGCAATGATACTATTTTAATGATATTGATACTTGGACAAATAATGAATTTTGCAGTTTTGACTGGAACTGCCCTGGAAAAGGATAACACTTCAAACTGGAGTAAATATGAAAGAACTTTACCAGTAAAAATACGTGATATTACAATGGCAAGATATATTTCCTTCTTAGTTTTTTCTCTTATAGGAATTTTGCTTGCCACACTTACTGTGGTATTATTATCTGTTATTTCAACTAAAGCAATGAACATGGAAAGGGTAGGCTATGGATATGGTTTTGGAATTACATATTCTCTTTTAGTTCCAGCGTTTTTGTATCCATTAGTATTAAAATTCGGAGGAGATAAAGTGAATACACTCCTACTTACTTCCACTATAATTACCGTGTTTTTATTTAATGGTGGAAGTGTGATTTTAGCACCATACTTGATTAATCTAAACAATGCAAATATGATTTATAGAATAGGTTGGATTGTTATTAGTGCGATAATGTTTATATCTTCTTACTTTATTTCTATTTCTATATATAAGCGAAAAGAATTTTAATTTATTATTAGCTCTAAACTGTATATTTTAAGGGGATCACTAAAAAAATGATACCCCTTTTACCTATTTATCTTGAACTAAATTTCTCAACTGAGCATAAGAAATATTATATTTTCTTCTTAAGATTTCCCCATTTACTCCATTAAACTCCTTAACTATTTTTCTGTTTCTCTCACGTATAAGCAAAGTCTTGTGCATTGGAATATATATACTTGCACCTCCATATATTTTTGACAACTCTATAAGGTTGTCCATGCCTATTATATCTACCATTTGTTGTAAGTTTACTGGAATATCGTCTATTAATATGTTCATAATATCACCCCTGTTTTTATATATTTATTTATAATATTATTTCCTACTAGGTATTTTATAAGTATTATTTCGAAAGATTTCTCAATCTATGATTGTTACTATCTTTTCCAAAGAGCACCACATTTTCTCCTGCCATTTCTATTATTCTACTTCCCACTGCTTCATCAAAATCAAGAATTTCTTCCAGACTTTTCTCTGTGGAAATTATTAAAGGCTTTTGTTTCAAATATCTGGTGTTTATTATTCTGTAAATATAATTAAGATCTGTGGCTGTGGACTTTCCTTTTAAAAAATCATCCATAAAAAGCACTCTAGGATTTATGTATTTTTCCATTTCTCTCAGGTGATTTTCCTCATCCATAATACTTTGCTTCAAATTTACAATCATGTTGTTGTACTCCACATACTTGCAAGTAATATTGTCACTTATAAGCTTTAGCATGGCTGCTATACCCAAATGAGTTTTCCCCACACCTGGTCTTCCACAGATTAACAAAGATGAGTTATTATTAGAAAAGTCGCAGCAAAATTTCATTACTTGATGTTTGGCTTTTATTTGGTAGGGATTTTCACAGACGTAGTTTGCAAAAGTCTTTTTCTTAAAGGCTTCACTTAGGCCGCATTTTTCCAGTTTTTCAAAAGCTTCTTTTTCAGCTAAACAGGAACAAGGCACAGCTACATCACTGCTTTTCTCCTTTGTCACAAAAATATATCCCAAATCTCTGCATTTTGCACAGTTGTAGTTGTCTTTAGTACAATTGCCATTTTCCATAAGTTTTTTCACTCTTTGCAGCAAATTTTTATTCATTTTTCCCCCTAACTAACACCCAGTTTCTTCTCCAGCTCTTTCATCTCCCTTATGAGATTTTCGTCTATTTTCTCCTCCTCACAGGTGTTGTATTTTAGTTTATTTTTGCTGGAATTTTTGTTAAGTTGTTCCATGTCCTTTGCTTTTAGTGCATCCAGTGTGTAAATCTTTTGCTCATCCCATTTTCTGATTATGCCCTTCAAATAGCCTGGTGTGGTGTTGCTTTTGTCTATGCAAATTTCTATGGCTCGATTAAACAAGGTCCAGTGGATTTTCTCTGAAATTTCAATGAAATACTGAGTATTTGCAGGATAAATAGGCCCTATGTTGTCCTCATAAAGCTTGCTTATTTTCCCCAAATTTTCGTCTACAGACCTACTAACACACTTGCTTTTGGAATTTTTCTTGTTGTGTTTTTTCGATTTCTTGTGATTTTTTGCATTTGAATTTTGCCCTAAATCTTTATCTAGGTCTTTATCTAATTCTTTCTCTTTCTCTAACTCTTTATCTATATCTATATCTAGCGTTACATTTTTGTTACAAAAAGTTTCATCTGTAATTTTATCATTATTTAACTCTGCTTTTTTGTTTTCTCTATGCTTTCTCACACGTTTAGCTCCCTCACTTTCACCACCAGTTAACTCTTCAACTTGTGCCAAAACATACTCTTCCTCTGTTATAGAATCAATAAGATTTGCTCTTTTCAAAAAATCCAAAGTAGCTTTAACATCTTCCACTTCTTCATCTATAATTAATGCCAACTCTTCCTCAAAACTATCCTTTAAATTATCATAGAAAAGTTTATTTCCATTTTTCAAAGAGTGTATAAGCATTTTTTGATAAATAATAATATAAGTAGCTCCTCTTTCCATTTGTCTTAGTATTTTTATTTCCTTTTGTCTGTAAAAATCTTCTTGTATTTTCAACCAAAAATATGTTTTCGCCATTTTATCCACCTCATTCTAATAATTTAATTTCTTCTTTTATTATTTTTTCATCAATTAATAAATTTCTAAAAAATTCTCTTCCCTTGGGATTGATCAATGTTTGCATTCCACTATGTCCATTTTCCGTTGTAAATTCTTTCAAATAAAAATATTCCATAACCTTTGCATAAGGTTTTATAATTCCTTTTTTATCACGATAACAATAATTATTAAGTAGTAACCAATTTACAAATAAGTTTTCTCTAATGCCATAAAGTTTTGATGTATCTCTAAAATTAGTCTTTAGATTTCCTGGTTTTTCTTCAACTTTATAAATGTTTTCATTATTAAAATTTAGCTCATTATTATAAGCTGGAAAAGTTGTGGAGTTTTTGAAGTTGTTTTCAGTAATTTCTAGCAAACTCCTAAGAGCCACTTGAGCAGCTTTAAACTTTTTCTCCACTTTTATAAAATAAGTCCTTGCCTCCCTACCTTTTTCACTGCGATGAATCACTGCTATTTCCTTTGCCATATCCACATTCATCATATAATCCACCACAGTTTGCTGTCCTCCCAGGGTATTTGTTTTTTCGTAGACCTTCTGGTAATCTTCCTTTTCCACAAATCCATAGTCAATCATCCTAGGGTACCAAATTCTAAAGTTTGTTTTTATTTCTAAAAAATCGTGTAAGTCTCTAGCACTTATTAGTACGTCACTTTCCTCAGTAATACTTATGGGTATTAAGTTTTCCAATTTTCCTTCCATGGTTTTCCCTCCTTACTTATACAAAAAAGCCATCATAATAAAAAAACTTATGATAGCAAATTTTGTCCATTTATTTAATTATTTGAAAGATATATTGTTTAAGCAATCCATTGCAAATATGTGCCCTTCACATTCTAACTGTATTCTAAACTGGTTGTATTTTTCATATAGCTCTTTGAATTTATCCAAATCTTTTACATATGCGTTTACTTCCAAAATATCAAATTCACCAAAGACTATTTCAATCAATGTGTTTTTTTCCATCCTTGCCACATTCACCTTTACATAATCAGATGTAAAATAAATTGATTTGTCTTTGTACTGCACAAAGGAAATGTGTTCTTTTATTTTTTCCATATGATCTAAATATTGATTTTTATTAGCATATACTTTTACCATAGTTGGATAGTCCAATGAACCTACCTGGCTGACTAAGGTAGTATATCCCACATATGTAATATCCTTTTTCAAATTCTTTTTGTCAAAAATTTTGTCACAGTGCACTCTAAAAAACTCGTTGTAGTAAAACTTCAATTCTTCAGTTTTTTCAGCAATATCTAAATCCATAAATATATTGCTAAGAACTTCATAACTATTGTCCTTATGTTCAATTGATTTTATAAAATGATTTATGTCTTTTTTTTCTTTAAATTGTTTAGCATAACAAATAGCTATATTTGAATGTCCACAAGTAAGATCAGGTAAGATTTCTATATATTTATGATAATATTCAATTGAGTCCCTAAGATTATTACTTATTTCATCAAAAGGATAATTATAATAATTAATACCCCCATTATTTTTTACTTCAAGTGCTTTCTCAAATGTTTTCAAAGCTTCTCTATTCCTGCCAAGTTGACCCAAACATTCCCCTTTTAATATAAGTGCATAAAATTTGTATTTTTTATAATTACGTAGTTTGTCACAGTATTCTATTGATTTTTCATATTCATTTAATAATTGGTACAGTAGAGCACATGTAAATAAATAATTACCATCTTCTTCAAATATATTTGAAAAGGATAAGTAAATATTTAAAGCTTCTTCGTACTTATTTGCTTTGTAAAGTTCATTTGCTTTTTCTAGTTTTATTTTGTTATCTATTTCCTCATTACTTTCACAAATTTGTTCATTTTTTATATGCTTTTTATTTATAGAGCCTATGTATTCACGGTATTGATCATAATCAATTGTCCAATTTAAGGCTTTAGTAAGCAGTTCAAAAGTTTCTTTCCTGGCAATACGCTTATTGCTTTCTATATTTTTTATAGTACTCTCAGATACTCCAGATTTCTTAGACAGATTTTTTATGGAATATCCTAGTGCTCTTCTTCTTTTCCTAAAATCAAACTTCATAACTCACCTCCTTTTTATTATGTTTTATAATATAATTATACTAAATCTTTTTACCAAAAAAGGGGTAACTTAGGGGTAACTTTATAAGCAATTTTGTACAAAAATGTTATATTTTACACTCCAAATTCAATTCTAGCGCTTGGCACTTTTAAACTTACATATTTTCATATTTTTTAACTCTTTTAATAAATAATTTTATTCATATTTATTTTTTCTTTTTTTCACAATTTTCAACTACTATATAAACAAAGGTTAGTCATATCCTAAGGGATATATCCTTACTAAAAATTTAAGGAGGTAATAATATGGCTGTAGTTTCAACTCCCAATGCTTCTTCTGTCAAAGTTAAATTTGATCATGGAACAGATTTAAACGGAGATAGAGTTGTAAAAACAAAAACTTTTTCAAGCATAAAATCAGGTGCTTCAAACGAAAATATTATGGCTGTGGTAAATACCATAGCTGCATTACAACAACATACTTTGAGTGGCACAAATAGAGTGGATAACTCATCATTATCAGAGTAAAAATTTACTCTGAACATAAAGTCAGCGAATTATCCTATATCTTGTGATAATTCGCTGCTAAAATTTTAGGAGGTTAAATTATGAATGAAAAGAAACTTATAATGACTTTTAAAAATGCTTTAGGTAATAGCTTTTCCATCACTGTGGAGGATCCAAGAGAAGACTTGGAAGAACAAGATATAATAGACGCTATGAATTTGATCAAAGATAAGAATATCTTCCAACCAAATGGATATGACATAGCTGCTTGTGTATCTGCCAAAGTAGTTGATAGCGCAACTACTGAATACGACTTAGAAGTCTAGTCAGGTGATCTAAATGGCTGATTTACAATCTCTCATAGCTAACCTTGGTTTTCCCATAGCAATTTCTCTCTATTTGTTAGTTAGAATTGAAGGGAAACTTCAAGCTCTGACAGATAGTATAAGCGATCTGTCTCACAATATTACTAATATGACCAATAAATAAAGAAAAGGTGTGTATCTTTTTAATAAGATACGCACCTTTTTAATTTGGAACCAATATAGTAAAAATATTAATTGACAAGAACTGCTCCACAATAGCAAATTCAAAGACGAAGTTATTATTGCTATTTTTCATAATTTAATCTAATCAGCTTGTAATGATTATTCTAATTTCTTAACATTTTTTTTAATATATTTACAATCCATATTATTAAAGCTATTACAATTATTTTTATTAAAACACTATTATAAACAGAGTTATATAAATAATTATCAAATAATTGACATGCGATGAATACGATTATCATATTTAATATGAATGTTTTTGAAGTATATTTTTCATATCTCATAATTTAATCCTCTTTTTTATATATTTGTATAGTTATAGGCAATCGATAACATCCCTGCATCTGCAAAATATCGGTTATAACTAGAGTCAAAATTATAAAGGTCTAAATCCATTTATAATTTCAGTTACTAATCCTTTGCTACTCTTCATGTTGACGATTCTCAAAGTATTTATGTTTAATTAATTTTCATATTATAAATATTTATAATACATATAAATCCTACTCCTAAAAATGAAAGTATTAAAAAATATCCAAAATAAGGAGGCCACTTAGGGCTCTGTAAATTTACAACCTTTTTCTTGCCAGCTTCATTAATGCTTATTTTATCCGATTTTATTTTATAAATTATACCATCTTTTACAAATTTTGTTTTACCTATCTCAAAGTCATAAATTACGTCACTTTTTATAGGCTCACCATCCTCAAAATTATAACTGAATACAGGGTCATCTTCTTTATAGGTGTTATGCTTAATTATTTTTTCTTCTGATATATTAACTATAAACTCATTATAATAATCTGGATTTTTGCTATTTTTATAATCAACTAAAAAGTAAACTAAATCCCCTTTTACTTCAACATAAGTAGAACACTCTCCTCCGTGATTTATTTTCATTAAGAAATTGCCCTTATAGTCAAATACCTCTGTATAATTACTACATTTAACAATAAATCGACCTTCTTCATCCACTAGAAAATCTTCTATATCATAAAGTGGGCTATATTCTTTACTAATTTCAAATATTTTGCTTTTTGAACTTAACCCAAATATTAAAACTCCAAATAATCCAACAAAAAAACAAACTATACCTAAAATTGATAACACAATTTTCAATTTTCCATTAGTCGGTATTTCCTGATAGAAATCATTTACATCTAAAAAATTTATATCTTTATTGTCGATTGATTTTAAAAATGATTGAATTATGTTAGCTTTCTGATACAAATAGCCACATCTTATTTTTATATTTAGATATATAAATATAAGAATTGACATATTAACAGTAAATGTTTTTATAAAATCTCTACTAGCAAATAAAAAAACTGCTATGTAAACTAGTATAATAAAACTATATGTTATAGCTATAAATAATTTAGAGTAATGAAAAGTTCCTATTACACTTAAATTTTCATTTTCTTCTATAATTTGACCTTTGAAGTATATACCTAATTTATTAGTATTTTTCTCTTCTATTGATTTATATGTAAACTTTATTTGGCTTTCTTTTATCTCTGCAACTAATGGGTCTTTAAATACAAAATTGTTTAATTGATCACTTTTTAAATTTATTGGTATAATATATTTTTTCATTATTCCTCCATAATTTAATATTCCTTTGACTCATAATATTCTTGATTAGATCTCAACTTTTAATTTTAAAATAATCTACTATAGTGGGTTTATTTTTAGCAACTCCTTTTTATTCTGTATAAAACAATATTATCCTAAAAGCAATATATAGCAATGTTCCTGAAACAATGGCATTTACTAACACTCTTTTAAATTTACTTGTATTGTTCATCTTTGATAATATAAAAGATATTAGGTAGTTTCCCAAATAAGTAATAATTATAGAACATAATATACAGACGAAAAAAAGCCACATTTTTAAGCTCCCCCATTCTCTAATTTTAAATATTTCACATCTAATAATAATCTATTTTCATCTCTTAGAAAATTCCCATAAAAAATCATTTTCTCACCTTTATGTATGCTTTCTACATATTTAATACATTTTTTATTAGCAAGTATTGCTGATGCTTCTACACAATATTTGTCATCACTTGCCATTTCTATAAATATGCGTTCATACTCGTCAAATTCAATATGTGATACTGTCCCTATTAACTTTATGTATTTATCACAATATTTTTTATCAGCTCTTTCTTCATTTTCATTATAGTCGTTTAACAATTCTCCCTCTTCTATTTCAATTTTTGCTTTTTTACCTTTAATAAGATAATCCCATAATATTAATGCCATTACAAATGTGCAAGTACTGTATCTTAATATTTCCATATAGTAACCATCTTTAAGTGTTGTAATTATACCTACTGAACATAAAATCCAAATTGCTATAGAATCTACTTTTGGGTCATTGGCGTAATAAAGTTTTGAACATCTAATTAATTTTTTCATTTTCATCCCCCATTGCTTAAGCAAGTACCTACTTATTATTTGGTAATATAAAATGATTTAGATTGAAATTATTGTAGTACCCATAATATTTTCTTTTTATTACTTTTGCAAAATATACCACATAAAAATTCTTAGTTCATTATTTGTCCTAAATAAATCTCCATATATTGTTATTCTATCTCCTTTAGATATACTTTTTATATATTCTAAGCATTTGTTATTTATAGAAACGCTGTTAGCAATAATAATAAATTTGTTATTCGATTCAAAAAATATGTACAAATCTTTTTTATTAGTAATTTCTAGTTTT